>CAYHOD010000081.1:0-3432 GCA_964358215.1 uncultured Gammaproteobacteria bacterium
CCTTGAATTTTAATTTAAGGGATCCACGACTCGCTCGCTACGCTCGCTCACTCGGGATGACACAGGGAGACAAAAAATATATTAAAGAAGTTATCGTTGGAAAAAAATTCAATTATCAAATGTGACATTTTGTTTTGCGAGAACTATAATAACATAAAAACATGATAACATCCTGTCATTTTAACATGAGCGAGCGCAACGATGGAGTAAAAATTATTTTTCTGTAGGAGATCCATGCCTGCCGTAGACATAGATCTGAATGCAGAAAAATGCGCGCGAAATTTATTTTACAAATTTTGCTTGTTTTATTCTATCGGTAAATTATCTGGCGGCGCGTTAGTTGGTAAATTAATGGAAGAAGGTTTTTCTTCTTGTTTTTCTTTTTGTTCTTGAATAGCAGAAGCAATCCTTAATTTATGTTCTAATGCTTGATCTAAACTTATGTCATCTTCGCTAATTGGCAAAGTAAATGGCGGTTCGGCTGTTCTGCTAATAGTTTTTGAAATCAAAGGAGTTTTAACATTGGTCATAACAGGAAAATGGAAAATAGTCGCCAGTTCTTCTGTGTTCAACATATAAAGTTTTGATCCGGCGGTTCTTTCTCGAGCTCTATACCGTCTTAATAATCTTGTTTTTCTAAAATTTCGTCTTGTTTGATTAAAAAAATAAAAATTTTTTATTATTGTTTTTGAATTTGGTTTAAAATCATTTGAACCAAAAGAATTAAATTGTTGAAACGCTCCAAAAACAGGATTCATTCCTCTTTTAGAGGAAAAAACTTCTTTTTTAGCTAAATAAATAAAACGCATTTTAGTTCTCAAACTTAATTTAGAAATTTTTCCTTCAATGGCTTCAATTCCGGCTTTTTCTCCCGGGGTTAAATGCAGCATCATGCTAGGCATTTCTTCTTTTGCTTTTTCTTTAGCCGATTTCCATAAAGGATAAATTATTTCGCCAAACCGGTCCAAAGCGGACATAAATAAATTTATTCCTTTATCGCTTAAATTTTCATGAACAACTTCTTTTTTCCCGGCGATTTTATTTCTTGTTTTAATTCCTTTTTGTTGAAGGCTTTTACAAGCATTAAGATCAGGGGTGATTATTATTTGTATCCAAATTTGTTCTCCTTTTTGAAGTCTACAAAAAATTTCTAACAAAGCAGCCATTGGATCTTTAAATTCTTGAGTTAAAGGATGTTCAAAATCTGGATAAGTTTTAATTGGATAAACATCGTTATTGCCTAAAATTATTTCCGAGCCCTGTAAATCATATTCTTCTGAAGGAAATTTTTCAACAGAGACATTTTGAGTATAATCAGCGGCTTCAGTAATTTCAGCTTCTGGATATTGGGCGTAAAACGCCGCCTCTATTAAATCGCGAAATTTATCCGGGGTACGAATTAAAAATTGAATATATCCTTCTAAACTAACAATTTCTAAAGAAAATTTTGGCTGAACTTTTCCTTGCCAATATTTTTCTACAAAATTAATTGATGAATACGCTCCCATTAACTGGCTAAAAATATTTTCTATTGCTTTAGGACTTTGCTCGTTTTCTCTTGGAATCTTAAAAGATAAAAGAATATAATGAATTCCACTTTTATATTTTCTTTCTCTGTGATCTATCCACATTCTCCAAAATCCCCACAAAAAAGCCCACAAAACAAAAATCCATCCGCCATTTTTAAAAATAATCCAGGCTATTACTATTGGCGGATTATTTCCTAATTCTAATAAATCGTTTAAATCAATTGTAATTTCCATAATAAAATAGCTTGTGGCTTATTAGCTTGTAGAAATAATAAAATATTTAAAAATTTTACTTTTTTTATTATTTGACATTAATCCAATCAGAGAACGCTTTAATTATATAAAAAAATAAAACATTATACAATTATTTGACATTTTTTTAAATGTCCTTAAAATAATAATATATGAAAAAAGATATTCATCCAATTTATTATTCAGACGCTAAAATTATTTGCGCTTGCGGAAAAACTTTTGTTATTGGCTCAACAATAAAAGAAATTCATGTTGAAATTTGTTCTAATTGTCATCCTTTTTATACTGGCAAACAAAAATTAATTGACACGGCCAGAAGAGTGGATCGTTTTCAGGCAAGATTAGCAAAAAAAGAAACATTAGAAAAAAAATCATTAACATTAAAAAAATTAAAAAAAATTAAAAAAACCAAGTCAATAAAAAAAATTGAAAATAAATAGCATTTAATTTTTTTATATAAAAAATTCTGTTTTAATAACGGAATTTTTTTTATGCTCAATCAACTTCAACAATTTCAAAAATCTCTTAAACAATTTGAACAAGAATTACAAATTCCGAATATTTTTAATGATGCTCAAAAATTAAAAGAAACTTTTAAAAAATTCAATGAAACAAAAGAAATTGTGGAAAATTTAGAAAAACTTGAATCTATTAAAAGGAATATAAAAGAAAATAATGATTTTTTAAAAATAGAAGCAGATCAAGAAATGATAGAATTAATTCAAAAAGAATTGGAAGATTTAGAAAAAAAAGAAATAGATTTAGAAAAAAAAATAAAAGTTTTATTTTTTCCAAAAGATCCCTTAGATAAAAAAAATATTATTATGGAAATTAGAGCTGGTACTGGTGGAGATGAGGCAGAACTTTTTGTTGCTGATTTATTTAGGATGTATTCTCGTTTTGCCGAAAGAAAAAATTGGAAAACGCATTTGATTAATTGTAACAAAACCGAAATGAAAGGATTTAAAGAAATTATTTTTGAAATTATTGGTGAAAATGTTTATTCTAATTTTAAATATGAAAGCGGGATTCATCGCGTTCAAAGGATCCCGGAAACAGAAAAAAGCGGACGAATTCATACTTCTGCCGCAACGGTCGCTGTCTTGCCCGAAGCAGAAGATATTGATGTTCAAATTAATCCAAAAGATTTAAGAATTGATGTTTTTTGCGCTTCTGGACATGGAGGTCAAAATGTAAATAAAGTTTCCACAGCAATCAGAATAACTCATTTGCCAACAAATATCGTTGTTTGTTCTCAAAATGAAAGATCTCAATTGCAAAATAAAGAAAAAGCTTTTACTGTTTTGCGCTCTCGTCTTTTAATTGCCGAGCAAGAAAAAAAACAACAAGCTTTATCAGCTAAACGGAAAAATCAAGTTGGATCTGGCGATCGTTCAGAAAAAATTAGAACTTATAATTTTCCTCAGGATCGAATCACAGATCATAGAATAAAAAAAAGTTGGCGCAATATTGCAAACATTTTAGACGGAGATTTAGATAAAATAATAGAAAGCATTAACGAATTTAATACAGCAAATAACTTATAACTTAACTTTGGCAAATTTTTTGAGATTTCTTAATTAAAAGGTAAAAATAACAATGCAATTATGTCATCCCGAGCGAAGCCGACTCAATTACAAATTAACTGTGT
>CAYHOD010000082.1:0-3396 GCA_964358215.1 uncultured Gammaproteobacteria bacterium
ATTTCGTAACCGCTTAGATGTATTTCCTTAATTATGTCTTTAAATTCTTTTATTACTTTATTAATAAATCCTTTAATACTTTAAACTTTTTCTCTTTTTTTATTACTTCTTCGTAATATTTATTTGCTTTCCAATAGACCTTATAAGCATTGGCTGATTTTTTTGAGCTAATAATCCGGTATTTATCATCAATAATTTCAATCGCACAGCAATTATCTATTGCAATCGAAATGCCAGTCGTTTTTCTCATCATCTTTTTGAGATCTGGTTTTCTATCTTTCTCAAAATCATAATGTGGACAATGTAAAGCGTTTATTAAACCCAAACCAGATACTTTTATCAATTCTGCTCTTGGGTTAATAGATCTTCTGGAGTCAGAATTTCCCCACCTGAACCAACAAATTGATCCAGCGCTCAATCCTGAAAGAACAATGCCCCTTTCGTATGCTTGTCTTAACATCTTGTCAACACCAGACTTACGCCACACTTTCATCATTTTTAAAGTGTTGCCACCACCAACATAGATTATGTCTGTGCCAAAAATCTTTTGCCCAATTTCTTTTTTACTAAGATTCTTATTTATTAAATACAGTACATCGATTTTACAACAGAGCACTTTGCCAAAATGTTTTTTTACAGTTTCGTAATACAGTTCCGAGTCGGCACTTGCAGTTGGTATAAAAAGCAATCTAGGATTTTTCTTTCCAGTTAGATTTAGTGGTTCTTCAGACAATTCTGTGGGTAGATAATGATTTTAAAAATTTTAATTTAAATATTAAAATAAGAATTAATTTCTAATTTCTAATTTCTATTAAATTTTCAATGAATCAATTTTTAAAATCCAAAATATTTTAAATTTATAATTTTGTAGGGGCGACCCTTGCGGTCGCCCTGGGCGCGGGCAAGTCGCGCCCCTACAAAATCGTTCATCCATTAGTGATATTATTGGCACATATAAATCATTGGTTGCGAATGCGTGTTTAAATATTTATAAATCAAAAAATAAAATAATGGAAAAATTATGGCAACGAAATTATTACGAGCATATTATTTGCAATTTATAATTTTGTAGGGGCGTATTGCATACGCCCATTAAATATTACCCATAAAATTCCCAGAAGAACCGATTTAGTATTTCTTTGTCTATTGGAGTGGTTTCAGCAGGATAACCAGGTCGTCCTATTTCACCACCACCAATCGCAATAATTTTTTTCATAATTTTGTTTCGTAACTATTCTCTCGATTGGGCTAATTTGTGAAGGATTATACCAACTCGACCAGCAGTTTTCTGTAAAATAATTTGATATTTACCTGTCGTGTTCAACTTTTTTATGCTATCTACTAAAGCTTCTTTACGCGAGATTCGATCTTTATCTTCTCCACTTCCACCTACTTCAAGTGGCCAAATCCTTGCTATCCCGCCATCAACAAGAAGCGCATCAATATTTTGAATAAGTTGCTGAATTTCTTTCGGGTCTTCTAAATATGCGGGAACTGAATATTCCGCCCAAATCTCATCTGCGCCCACAATACCTTCCTTACTCATTCTATCAATAAAATTGTCATCTGAAGCGCTTAATGATATAACCCTGTCCGCCCCTTCTTCAACATTCTCAACAAACGGATCAATATTGACAATTTCGCGAGGAACAATATTGTTTTCAGCTAATTCTTTTTTCAATTGGCTACGGCCTCCGCCCAAAAGGACTATTGTTTTATCGTCAAGTATTTTTTTAGCAAATTCTCGAATAGCTTTCGTGTTATAAGAAAAAAATAAAGTATTCCAATAGGTTTCTCTTTTAGCCGCCACTTTGCCAGACTGAATCTCAAAAAACTTTCTACTGCGTTGAGTTTTATCAAAGGATGCGCTGTCTATAAGTTTGCCTCGATCATGATAACCTATGCTTTTTTCAATATTATTTATTGTTTCATTTTTGAAAAAAATTACAGAACTTTCCTGCAATTTGAGCGCTTCGGCAACGATATATTCAATCATAATTACAACGTCTTGGGGTAAATTTTCCTCCTTTAAACGACATGGATCAAAAAAATTTCCAAATTTTTCCTTTAGTTTTTTTGTAACTGCCTCTCCTGCGCGCTGAAGATAAGAAACTTGGGATTCCTCCATTTGTCTTTCTGTAATCTTTTTACCTTCTAGTAAGGCTTGTTCAGCATTAACGCTAGGCTTTTCTTTTTTGTCATCTTTATTAAAAATATTTTCCAGTGGTATATATTTTTCTGATATCATAATTTTTTTAAATAAATTTGTCCCTGATTGAATTATTATAAAAAATAAAAAAAGATTTTTTTCTATTTCACCTAACATCGCAGATATTCAATATTTTTACGACCAACGAGAGTAAAAATATTGGAAAAGTGTGGCTGAGCCCTAAATCGTATTTTCTTTTTGCGCGCACTTCTTTGAGCCAACTTTTGACTGCGTATAACGTTTCAATGCTGAAAAAATCCTAAGCCGAAGGTGAAAGATTTGGAGAAAATGACGAAAACATTTTCTCTTTTAACCTTTGTTGTGTGACATCCTGCCATCATTCACCGACAAAAGACCCATCAGGGGCAATAATAAAATCTTCTGTCAAAGGGACAAAAGCTCGCCATCCACCAGCATCAATGGAAACCATAACTCGGAGGTTTCTTCTTGGCTTGTCGTCCCAAACAGCCTGAATCTCTAATTGATATTTTGTTCCAGATTTACCAATAATTTCTGGTGTTTCAATATTTTTCACACTTACAAATCTGCATAACTCTAAATAAGACAAATTTCTAAATTTATTGATTTGTTCCAATAATATTTCCTTAGCCTCAACTTTATCCATATATTCCTCCTAAATTGAGCAGGATGTCGGATAACTCGTTTTTATGAGAATTGATCATATAAAATCGATTTGTTGTACATTATAGAATAAAGGTTGATATTGATATAAAAGTGAAACACCCTTAAATGATAATTTTTTGAATTATAATTTTATAATGATTATTTTATTAAAATATCACAATTTTTTATTAATTACCACTTTTGTTTGTTGTGTGTGTCGTAGCCATATGATAATGTCATCCGACTATTTCGAAAGTCCGACTTCCGATAGTTGAAAGTCGGATGTCGTGGCAATATGATAATGTCCTAGTTGAGCAAAATAGAAATGTCCTATCTGCTAACTTTTGTGTACAATGTTTAGATTAAATTTTATTTTTCAATCTAAACAAATTTATGACACAAAAATCATTTTTTATGACTGAAAAAGAATCATTAAGGTATGGCGTCATTCAAAATTTAATAAATAATAAAATCAATGGAGAAAATTTGTTATTAAAGTAGATGGTAGAATACATTTTGTGATTTTATATAAAAAAATTCTCAAACAATTTTTAAAGAATTTT
>CAYHOD010000083.1:0-3337 GCA_964358215.1 uncultured Gammaproteobacteria bacterium
TGATTACGAGTTACGAGTTACGAGTTACGAGTTACTTTTATTTATTTGTGATTTTTTCTCCCTACGGGAGATCTGCCGTAGGCAGAGAATTTTACGCTGTTATTTTTCGTTTTACGCTTTGCATTTTGCATTTTCTACAAGCTAAAAGTTGATTAAGATTTCTCGTTTCACTCGAAATAGCAGAATATTTTTATGTTAAAATGTTAGCATGTTAAAATGTTTTATTGTTTTTTATGTTCATTAGTCGCTTAAAAATAAAATCGCCAAAAAATTGGGCAAATTTTAGTCCAAAAAAAATAAATAAAAAAATTTTAATCGCGCCTAAACAAAGAAAGAAAAGAGAGGTTTTAAAAAATTTTTTTAAAATCGCTTTTTTAATATTTTTTATTTTTCTAATTTTATTAGGAATCAGCGGAGTAATAACATGGGCATGGCTTTCAAAAGATATTCCTGATCCGGATAAATTATTAAAACGTTCTGAAGAATTAAGCACTAAAATTTATGATAGAACCGGTAAAATTGTTCTTTATGAAATTTATGGCGAAAAAAAACGAACTCTTGTTAATTTAGAAGAACTTCCAGAATATATTAAATGGAGCGCGATCGTAATTGAAGATAAAAGATTTTATCAACATCATGGTTTTGATTTTAAAAGAATTATCAAAGCTTTTTGGATCAATTCAACACAAGGCGGAATATTTCAGGGAGCTTCAACAATTACTCAACAGTTTGTTAAAAACGCTATTTTAACTTCTCAAAAAACATACACCCGAAAAATTAAAGAAGCTATTTGGGCATATGAAATAGAAAATAAATTTTCCAAAGATCAAATTTTAAAAATGTATCTCAATGAAATTCCGTATGGCTCTCAATCTTATGGAATTGAAGCAGCGGCTCAAATTTATTTTGCCAAATCAGCGAAAGATTTAGATCTTAGCGAAGCCGCTTTATTAGCCGCTTTGCCAAAAGCGCCGACTTATTATTCGCCTTGGGGAAATCACAAAGAAGAACTTTTGGTTCGTCAAAAACTTATTTTAGATTTAATGGTTCAGGAAGGACATCTTAAAAAAGATGAATCCGAACAAGCCAAAAAAATAGACATTTTAAAAAAAATTATTCCCCGTAAAGAAAATATTTTAGCTCCTCATTTTGTTATGTATGTTAAAGAACTTTTAACTCAAAGATATGGGGAAAAAATAGTTGAACAAGGCGGTTTAAAAGTTTATACTTCATTGGATTTTGAAAAACAAAAAATAGCTGAAGAAAAAATTAAACAAGGGGTTGAAAAAAATAAAAAATGGAACGCGACAAACGCCGCTTTAGCGGCAATTGATTCTAAAACAGGACAAATTTTAGCCATGGTTGGATCAAAAGATTATTTTAATCTGGAAGACGATGGAAATGTTAATATTACTCTTAGACCTCGCCAGCCAGGATCATCATTTAAACCCATTGTTTACGCGGCCGCTTTTGAAAAAGGATACACCCCAAACACAGTTCTTTTTGATTTAGAAACTAATTTTGACACAACCAACAAAAAACCGTATGTTCCTAAAAATTATGATGGAAAAAATTATGGCCAAGTAACTTTTAAAAAAGCGTTAGCCGGCTCTTTAAATATTCCGGCAATAAAAGTTCTTTATTTAACCGGAATAAATTCTGTTTTAGATCTGGCGGATAAATTGGGTTATTCTACTTTGCAAGAAAGAGAAAAATTTGGACTTGCTTTAGCTTTAGGAACTGGCGAAGTCAAACTCTTAGAACATGTTGCCGCTTTTGGAACTTTTAGTCAAGAAGGAATAAAACATGAAATTACTCCTATTTTAAAAATAGAAGACGCGCAAGGAAAAATAATAGAAAATTATTCTTCTAATCAGGGGCAAAGAATATTAGATCAGGAAGTTTGCCGACAAATTAATGATATTTTATCTGATAATTCAGCGCGATCTTTTATTTTTGGTTTGCGCAATAATCTGACTTTAAAAAATAGGCCGGTTGCCGCTAAAACCGGAACAACCAATGATTTTAGAGACGCTTGGACAATAGGATACACTCCTTCATTGGTTGTTGGCGTTTGGGTTGGAAATAATGATAATTCAAAAATGAAAATAAAAGCTGTCGGAGGCGATGTTGCCGCGCCTATTTGGAATGGTTTTATGAAAGAAGTTTTAAAAAACGCGCCAATTGAAAAATTTAATTTGCCTAAAAAAATAATTACCAATAAAGCGATTTTAAATGGAAAACTGGCAAATGAAATTGCGCTTAAAATTGACAAAGCTTCGGGTAAATTAGCCACTGATTTAACGCCACAATCTTTTGTAACAGAAAAAACTTATTCCGAGGTTCATGATATTTTATATTATGTAAATAAAAATGATCCGCGCGGACCTTTTCCTAAAAATCCATGGCAAGATCCTCAATTTAAAAATTGGGAAGCTCCTGTTCAAAAATGGCTTGAACAGCGCGGATATTTAAATGAAAAACCGCCAAAAGAATATGACGATGTTCACACTAAAGAAAACCAGCCTAAAATACAAATTATTTTTCCGACTAACAATGAAACAATCCAAAGCTCTTTTATAGAAACAAAAATTGACACACAAATTCCTCGCGGAAAAATTGGCAGAATTGAATTTTTTATTGATAATCAATTAATTAAAACTATTAATTATTTTTCGCAAGATTTTGAGCAAATTGCTATTTCTGGTTTTGAAAATGGCTTTTACAAATTTAAAGTTAGAGTTTATGATGACATTGACAATTCAGGAGAAACTGAAATTGATTTTAATTTATTAAGAGAGGGTTATAATCCTCAAATTTTATGGATCAGCCCTGAAAATAATTCTGTTTTCCAAAAAGAAAATTCTCCGATTAAATTAAATTTTTCTTTAATTGATATTTTTAATCCTAAAAATATAAAAATTTACGCGCATAACATCGCAATGAATCAGGATTTTTTACTTAGGGAATTAAATAATATTCAAAGTAATCAGATAAATTTTGATTGGCGCGATTTTTTTGAAGGCAGTTATTATCTTTATGTAATTGCTATTGATAAAGATGATAAAGAATTTCAAAGTGAAAAAATATATTTAACAATTAACTAAACCTTGGCAAAAATTATTCAGTCCATGTTATCATTTTGATTGAAGCGAGCCCCTCGATTTCGCTCGGGACAGGCTCCGCGAGCGGAATGGAGAAATCCTTCTATGCTGTCATTTCGACTGGAGCGAGCGAAGCGAGCGGAATGGAGAAATCTCTTGAATTTTAGTTTAAGGGATTCACGACTTCGCTCGGAATGACACAGTTAATTTATAATTGAGTCGGCTTCGCTCGG
>CAYHOD010000084.1:0-3325 GCA_964358215.1 uncultured Gammaproteobacteria bacterium
AAACTATAGCGCGATAACCAATTTTTAAACAAAGTCATAAAATAAATTTAGAAATTATTTCTGCGACTTTTTGCGGATTCTCTTGATGAACAAAATGTCCTGTGTTAGAAATTATTTCTAATTTTGAATTAGAAATAATTTTAGATAAACATTTTCCATCGTTTAATGGTGTTGCTTTATCTTGATCGCCCCAAATTAATAAAGTCGGAATAGTAATTTTGCTTGCGCATAATTTTAAATCTTCTTTAATTACATTTAAAAATGTGTTTTTTAATTTTCCAGATAAAAAATAATCGCTGCCAGCCATATTGTATAATTTTTTTCGAAGCCGTTTGCGCCAAAAAATAAAAGGCGGGAACAATGTAATTATTTTTCCTACTTTGGCAAGAATATAAAAAAAATAATTGTGAATCGTTTGAGTTTTTGCAATCCCGGCAGAAGCGATTAAAATAAGTTTTTTGGGCTTAATAATTTCTGTTGCTACCGCTTTGATAGCAATGCGTCCGCCAAAAGAATGACCAATTAATACATCAATTTGAACATTTAATTTATTAATAAAATCTTTTATAAACTGAATATAATTATCAAGATTCCATGTTATTTGAGGTAATTCGCTGTTGCCAAAACCAGGCAAATCAATTCTAATAATTCTATATTGTTTAGATAATAATGGGATTAAAGAATCAAATGAGTGTAAAGTATCTTTCCAACCATACAAAAATAACATTATTGGCCCATTGCCTTCGTCAAAATATTCTATTGCTATATTTTTAATTATTATCTTCATTAAAAATTAATTTAAAAAATTTTTTACTTATTCCATTCTTTTTTTAAATTCTTCAACCATTTTTACCGGCGTTGGATCTTGATTATTTAATAAAGATAAATAATAAGAAGTCCAATCGCCCAAAATAATAGAAGAAAACATTTTTTCTAAAATATTCTTGCCAAGCATATTTAAAATTTCAACTTCTCCCCCCTTTTCTTTGATCATTTGAGCTGTTATTTCAGCTCTTTTTATAACCCTTGAATGGCTAATATTTGATTTTAAAATTATTGTGAAAAAATTTTTTCCTTTAGCGTTAACATAGCCATTCATTTCATTGTGATTTAATTCTGGAAAATAATTCCAAAAAGCCAGCATTTTGGAATTTTCTGTAAATTTGATTGTCCAAGTTCGAGCGATTATTTTAAATTCATCAGGACTATAAATAAGCGGAATTTTATTAAATAATTTTTGAGCCAATTGTTTTCCTTGATTTTCCAGACAAGGAATTATTTTTTTTAAAAATTTTTCTAAGCGTAAAATATCTTTTGATTGATTTTGAATAATTCTAAGATTGGCTAAAACAGTTAACATGCTTGAAAATGTATAACCAGTGGCAAATCGAGGTTGAAAACTAGGGCCATCATCTGGATATTTTACAAAAGGAATTTTATCTTTAAGGCACATTTTTTCTAATTTTTTCCCAACACAAAATCCTGTCATTATTAACTTCTTTTTTAACGCTTCTTTATAAACACTGAGAGCTTCTTCGGTATTTCCAGAATAAGATGAAATAAAAATCAAACTATTTTTTGTTACTTGATTTGGTAAAAAATAATTTCGATCTATAATAATTGGAATTTTTATTTGTTTTTTAAGATCTAAATATGTATAAATAATGTCTCCGGGCCAGGCGCTTCCTCCCATTCCAGCAATAATTATTTTATCAAATTTCCTTTTTTTTAATTTAATTTTTTCAGCAATTTTAATTCCAATTCCAAATTGTTTATAACAATTCAAAATATTTTCTCGTAAATTTGAATTGTCGTATTTTTTAATTTTTTCTTTAAAATTCATAAAATAAGCAAGTTATAAATTAATTTTAGTGGCGTTTATTGGATGATGTCAGAACTTTCTTTGAGCAAAATCTAGACATTGAATGACGCAAAATTGCCTTGCAATTTTGCTATTGGCTCAGGCGCAAAAATTTTCCGAGAAAATTAAAGCTCTTTTTTTTTGTTTTCTGACAAGAAAACTTGTTTTAAAAAATTTTCAAATTTCTTTTTCCGTTTTGGGCAAAAGATAGAAGAGATTAAGGGGCAAATACCCGAGTCCAAAACACTTTATCTGTTTTTTCTTTGCCGTATTCTATTTTTTAGATACCGTCCGATAGCTTCTTTTGATGTTAGCCAATCCCTGCCTTCTTTATATGCTTCTAATTTTCCTTGCCGCGCAAGTAAATTTAAATACTTTGCGGAAAAGGATGTATTTTTAGCTATCTCTGCAAGTTTCAAAAATTTTTCTTGTTTTTGTGTTGCCGGAGTTAAAGTTTTCAGATAAATATCAAGGGTTCGCTCTACCGATTGAGCAATAAATTTTACCAGTGATTCATATTTGTTGTCATCGGCTTTGCTTAACACATCATAATATTTTTTGCGATCGTTTTTCAGGATAACCACCAAAGGATAGCCTGCTTGCATGAGTAATAAATTCATAGCCAGGCGTGATGTTCTGCCATTTCCGTCAAAGAAAGGATGAATGTGAACTAATTTATGATGCAATAATGCAGCTAACTCAATAACATCAGTTTTATTTTTTTCTGAATTAAGCCAACTAATTAAATCACGCATTTTTTGCGAAACTTGAAGCGCGTCTGGCGGCGTATGTCTCGCCCCGCCAATAATTACATTGGCATTTCTATATCTTCCAGCCCATTCTTTGTCGGTTTCCTGAACGATAATTTGATGTAGATTTCTGATTAACATTTCAGATACAGTATGTCGCTTATTTTTTTCTATCAAATCATATAAGTATTCCAATGCGGCGTGGTGATCCTTGGCCTCCAAATGATCTTTTAAAGGTTTTCCTTTTACCGTAAGACCTTCGTTGATAACCAAAAAAGTTTCTCTCAAAGTTAAAGAATTTCCTTCAATGGCATTGGAATTGTAGGTCATTTCGATCTGAAATTTTTCTCGCAGTTTTTGCACTGAAGATTTCGGCAATGGTCTTAGCTTATTGAGCTTGATAAGCTTTTCTTTGAGACGATTTTTTATAATTGGCGATAAATAAGTCATAAAAATGCTTAATATGGTTTAGTTGATTATTGACAGTATACCATATTAAAGAAATAAGGCAAGTCTTCAAAAATGCAGACAGTATCAAAGGAATGTAAATAACTAAACTTTGGCAAATTTTTTGAGATTTCTTAATTAAAGGGATTTCTCCATTACAGTCGAAATGACAGCGCGTGTCATCCCGAGCGAACGAGCGTAGCGAGTGAGTCGAGACAATTAAAATTAACTGTGTCATCCCGAGCGAACGAGCGTAGCGAGTGAGTCG
>CAYHOD010000085.1:0-3285 GCA_964358215.1 uncultured Gammaproteobacteria bacterium
TTAAAATTTAGTAAATTAAAATTCATTTAAAATTTAAAATTTAAAATTTAAAATTATAGCGGTTGACTTTATCATTATTAATTTTCCTACAAGTTATAGAAATTATGTTTAAGAAGATAACAAAAAATAAATTTTTCTTTTCTTTGAGTCTAATATTTTTAATGGCTAGTCTTTTTTTTATAATTCCTCATTCAGCGAATGCTATGAGCGGATTATTAGGTTTTGTATTTGGAGATATAGGAGCAAGAGTTTTAGGATGTATTTGTTTTGTTTTATTTGGAATAATTAAACTTTTGGCAGGTTTGTTAATTGTTATTATTCAAATATTAATTGCTGTGAGTTGTTATAATGATTTTATTAATGCTCCGGCAATAATTTCTGGTTGGACAATTATTAGAGATGTGGCAAATATGTTTTTTGTTATTGTTCTTTTAATTATCGCAATCAGCACTATTTTAGGAATTGAAACTTATAATTATAAAAAATTATTGCCAAAACTTCTCTTAATGGCTATTTTAATTAATTTTAGCAAAATGATTTGCGGACTTTTAATTGATTGCAGTCAAGTAATAATGATGACTTTTGTTGATGGTTATAAAGAGGCTGCGGCTGGAAATTTTGCCACTGCTTTTGGATTGGATCAAATATTAACTTGGTGGGGAGGTAGAACAAATATAACAGAAGGGAAAGAAAACATTAGTTATTTAGAAATAATGGGAGCGCTTTTATTAGCGTTAGTTTTGGTTATTGTGGCAATTTCTGTAACCTTAGGAACAATTTTGATTTTTTTAATTAGAATTATAATGATTTGGTTTTTAGTTGTTTTATCTCCAATCGCTTATCTTGCGTCCGCTTTTCCTGGAGGAGCTAAATATAGTCAACAATGGTGGACTGAATTTACAAAATATTTAATTGTCGGTCCAGCAATGGCTTTCTTTTTATGGCTTTCTTTGATGGTAATGTCAACAGCTGATGTAAATCAAACTATTAAAATAAGAACAGACACAAGTGAGCCAACAAAAGTAATTAAAGAAGATGTGATAGATTTAGGAGTTTCACGAGAGCTTTATGCTTCAGTTTCAGAGATTAGCAGTTCAAGTCATCTGTTGAGTTATATTATCGCGATTGGAATGTTGTGCGGTTCAATGATTATGGCGCAACAAATTGGCGTTGCCGGCGCTGGCATGGCAATGAATTTATCTAAGAAAGTTGGGAAAGGAATTGGCATGGGCATGCCAGCTTGGGCAGCTCGAAAAGCAAAGGCTGGCAGAATACCAGGATGGGGAAAATATTTAGCTGGAATTGATTTTAATCCAATGAATTATGTCAGAGGATTTAAAGAATCAGCAGCAATTACAAGAGCAAGAGAAACAATGGAAGGAACTGCAGAAGCAAAAAAACATCTTGAAGCAGGAGGATTGCATGGCACTTTATTAGGTATGGGAGCAACTAAAGATTGGGCGCAAGATCGATTACAAGGATTTTTAGGTCTTAAAGGTCTTGTTGGGAAAACAGGAAGTGAATGGCTCGCTAAACGACAAATAAAATACAAAGACAAAGACATTGTTGCGGAAAAAGAAAAAATAGCCAATAAAATAACCATAGGACCAGCACAAGAAGAAATTGACGCGCATTTAGCGGAACAAAGATTAGACATAAATACCAAAGAAGGAAAAAAAGAAGCAGAAAAATTTATTATTGATTGGAAATTTAATAAAGCGCAACAAGGACCAACACAAGAAGAAATTGATGCATTTTTAATAAAACAAAATTTTAAAGGCACACCAAAAGAAAAATCAGCAACAGAATGGTTTAAGGGAAATTGGAAAGATGAACGCGATATTAAAGATAATGAATTTGAAAATTACGACAAACTAACTAAAGAAAGAGGAGAAATAGAATATATTGCTCCACAAGCTTATTATGCCAGACAAGAAGAAAGACATTTAATTAGCGAAGAACGACAGAAAATAGATACTTCTAATGATGAAGAACTTGTTGCTTTATTTAAATCTGCTGTAAAAGAAGGAAATCGTTATAAAGCAGCAGCTGTTTTATCTCAGGCTGCTTCTGTTGGACATGAAAATGAAATAATTAATGAATATAATTTTTCAAGTTCAGCAAAAGGATTAAATGGTTTTATAAATGAAATAATGATTAAACAATTAAAAATGAATCAACAAAGCGCTTATGGATTACAAAATGATGTAGGCGAAGCAGCGAAAAAAAATTATCATACGGAATTTAGTGAAACTATTGGAGTTAAAAATGGCAAATATTATCAAAGAGATTTAAATGAAGTAGAAGCAATCAGGGTAATTGAGACAGCCAAAAGCAACGACGCGAACGTTATAAGAGATAGAAATCGTTTAGGTTGGATGAAACAAACCTGGGTAGATCCAGAAGATCACAGTAAGGGTAAAAAAACAACTATGGAAGACGAGATGAAAAATCATATGTTAAAAAAATGGGATGCTTGGGGTTATGCTTTTGAAAGAAGTCAGGTTAATAGCAATACCATAGAAGAATTAACAGATCCAGATAAGGCGCCAATATTAGCTCAAATTCTTGATGAAATAGGAAAAACCACAGGTATAAATGGCGAAAGATTAACAGGTCCAAAACAGAAACAGTTTCAGCAATTTAAACTTGGAATTGAAAAAATAATTGAACAATCAAAAAAGAAAAAATCAGGAGAAAAAACATTAGATCCAGCAGCTGATTTAGCAAGAGCAAGAGTAATTACAGGCGATGATGCTAAATATAAACAGAGAGTACAAGAAATTCAAGAAAAGGGAGCTAAACAACCAGAAGTAACACTTTCCTCAGATGTAGTTACTGAGGCAGAAATAAATATAAATAACAGCGCGCAAAATATAAAAGATATTAAAATCGCTGAACTTAATTATACGCCAGAAAATTTAGAAGAAGTGATTATTTCTGAATTAACAAAAGCTTCAAATAATTTAACTAATACTCTTACTAAAACATTTGAAACATTGCCTGATAATATAAAAACAATGAGTGAAAAAATACAAAACAAAATATCAGATATTAAAAATATAAAGGACAATCCAAGTCAAATGATGTCTTCCCTTAATGAAGCGAAATTTGAAGTTATGTTTAATGAAATTAAAGAAGCAATAAAAAAGCGCAAAGCAAAAGATGAAAATGCAAAAAGAGGCGTTTCTGGTTTTGATGATTCTAGTGGTGGTGATTAAAATTATAAATTTATGGGAGTTGAACTCAGTAGTGTCCGGAATCTTTAAAATATGTTAAAATAAA
>CAYHOD010000086.1:0-3281 GCA_964358215.1 uncultured Gammaproteobacteria bacterium
TTAATTTATAATTGAGTCGGCTTCGCTCGGGATGACATAATTGCATTGTCATTTTACATTTTAATATTTAATTTTTGTATTATGACGTAATGTTATTATGTTTTATGTTAGAATGTTAAAATGTTTTTTTTATGTCTTTTAATTTTAAAACTAAAGAAATAGAAAATAAAAATCAAAAAAAAATCGAAAATAATTTGGATGAAATTTATAATACAGAAAAAAAAAGAGGCGAATTTGATTTTTCTCATTTAGAACACAAAGAAAAAAATAAAACAATTCAAATTTTAATGGGAATTTTATTTTTTTTATTTATTATATTCGGAATATCAATAATTGGTTTTTTAATTTTCAATAAACAAGCGAAATTTTCTGGGGAAAAAGTTATTTTTAAAATTGAAGGTCCGACAGAAATATCCTCCGGAAGCGAAGTTACTTATCAAATAAATTTACACAATCAAGAGGCGATAGATTTAGTTGATGTGTCTGTTAATATTAAATTCCCTTCTGATTTTAAATTAAAATTTTCTTCGCTTGCGTCAGTAGAAAATTCGAATATTTGGAAAATAGAAAAAATAAAAGCAGAAGAAACAAAGCAAATTAAAATTCTCGGACAATTTTTAGGAGAAGTGGGAACTTCAAAAACAATCAGCGCAATTTTAAATTATCGACCAGCCAATTTTTCCTCGTCTTTTTTTGAAAAAAATAGTTCAATAACAACTATTTTGAACAAAACGAGCGTTGTTTTAGATATTATCGCGCCAGAAAAAAATTTAGCTGACAGTCTGATAGATTATGAAATTAAATATAAAAATAACACCCTTTTGCCGATAGAAGCCATGAAAATTGTCATTAAATATCCCGAAGGATTTACATTAATAAAATCAGAGCCAGAAATTTTGCAAACAGATAATGATTTTTGGTTTTTTAGCAATCTTCAACCGGGAGAAGAAAAAATACTGAAAATAAACGGAGAAATCAAAGGTGTTCCAGGAGAAATTAAAGAACTAAAAGCAAGTTTAGGAATTATTGATCAGGATAATAAATTTCGTTTACAAGCGGAAAAAACCAGTATAGTTTCTTTAATTGTTTCTAATTTATTTGTAGATTTAAGAATAAATTCTCAAACATTTACAAATCAATCGGCTGATTTAGGAGATATTTTGGATTATGAAATTTATTTTAAAAATAACGGAGAATTAGAAATTAAAAATTTAAGTTTTGAAATTAGATTAGCGAGTCCAAATTTGCGATGGCAGAAAATAGAAACAAAAATATTGCCTCAAGAATTAGAATTACTTAGCCGAAATTCTTCTTCTTTTTATTATTTTCTTGATTCAATGGAAGGAAAAGCTTTTTTGACATGGTCTGGAGATCAAATTCCTCAAATTTTTTCTTTAAAACCAGGGGAAGAAGGAAGTATTCCTTTCAGGATTTTTTTGCAAGATAAAATATTTTCTGGAGAAAGCGAAGCTGAAAATAAAGAAAATTTTCCCCAAAATTTTTATTTAGAAAGCATTGTTAAAATAAAAGCAAAAATATCTGAATTAGAAAAAAGCGATTTTGAAATTAATAGCCAAAAAATTACAACAAAAATTAAAACGCAAGCAGAACTTAAAATTAAAATAGAACATTTTGACAATACATTTTGGCCGCCAGCAATAGATAAAGAAAGCGAATATCAAGTGAATTGGAAATTAAATAATACGATGAATAATTTAAAAAATGTAAAAGTATCCACTTTTTTGCCTGACAATGTAACATGGAAAGAACAAAGTAAAGTTACAACCGGTCAAATAAAATATAATCCAGAAACTCGCGAGGTAAACTGGGAAATTAATTGGTTGCCAACATATATTGGCGAACCATTTTCTGAAACTAAAATTGAAGCAAATTTTAAATTAAGCATAAAACCAGAATGGTTAAATGAATCAATTATTTTATTAAAACAAACTTTCTTAAAAGCAGATGATGAATTTATTCAAGATTCTATCACAACGTCATATGATCAAATTTCAATTGATTAAAAAATCAAAAAAATCGCGCGCTAGATTAACTCTATTAAAAACTTCTCATGGAAATATTCAAGGGCCATTTTTTATGCCAATTGCCACGCGAGGAGCAATAAAAAATTTAACTTCAGAAGAAGTTAAATTTTTAAAAAGTCAAATTATTCTTTCAAATACTTATCATTTAATGCTAAGACCGGGAGTAAAAGTGATTAAAAAGGCTGGCGGATTGCATCAATTTATGAATTGGCGCAGACCAATTTTAACAGATTCCGGGGGATATCAAGCGTATTCTTTAAAAAATTCAAATGTTAAAATTCAAAAGTCAAAATTGGAAACTGTAAAATTTTCTGAACAAGAGATTGAATTTTATTCAGAAATAGATGGAAAAAAAATTTTTTTATCTCCGGAAAAAGCGATAGAAATTCAGATGATTTTAGGTTCTGATATTATTATGGTTTTGGATCAATGTGTTGCTTTGCCGTGCGATTATAAAACAACAAAACAAGCCATGGAATTAACAACAAGATGGGCAAAGCGATCGCAAGAATATTTTTTAAAAAATAAAACAAAAGATCAAAAATTATTTTGTATTGTTCAAGGCGGAACATACAAAAAATTACGTTTGCAAAGCGCAAAAAATTTAGCAGAAATTAATTTTGATGGTTACGCAATTGGCGGATTAGCTGTCGGCGAACCAAGAAAAAAAATGTTTGAAGTTTTAGATTACACGGTTTCAATGCTGCCGGAAAATAAACCTCATTATTTAATGGGAGTAGGCAAGCCAGAAGAAATTGTTGAAGCAATAAAAAAGGGCATTGATATGTTTGATTGCGTTATTCCAACGCGAAACGCAAGGCATGGAACATTATATAAATTTAAAAATAAAAAATGTAAAATTCAAGAAAAGAATTTTTATGAAATATTGCGAATTACTAACGCTAAATTTGAATACGATTTGCGACCAATAGACTCACTGTGTTCTTGTTACGCTTGTCAAAATTATTCTCGCGCTTATTTAAGGCATCTTTTTATGACCAATGAGTCGCTTGGATTACGTTTGGCGACAATTCATAATTTAGCTTTTTATTTGGGATTGATGGAAAGAATTAGAAAAGGAATTTTGGAAGACAGTTTATAGTTTTTTAGCTTGCAGAAAAAATAACTGTGTCATTTTGAGCGAATGAGCGCAGCGAGTGAGTCGAAACAATTATAAAATAAACTGTGTCATCCCGAGCAAACGAGCGTAGCGAGTGAGTCGAGGGATCCCTTAAA
>CAYHOD010000087.1:0-3235 GCA_964358215.1 uncultured Gammaproteobacteria bacterium
AATTATTACAATTAAAAAAAATTGAGAGAATTGGATTAGGAAGAACTACAAGGTACAAAAAAATTTGAATTATGGCAAAGACTACAAATACAGCCCTGACTTTAATTATCAAGAATCGCAAAAATACTTGCCAGAGAAATTAAAGGGGAGGAAGTATTTGAAATTTGAAAATTAAATTATAAAAATTTTATGGACAATAAAGAAAATAAAGAAAATTTTTGGTTAATGTTATCTTTGGCTTGGGAATTAGGATATCTCATTGCTTTGCCATTAATAATTTTTGCTTTAGTAGGACGTTTTTTAGATAAATTTTTTCATACTTCGCCCTGGCTGTTTCTTTTTGGAATTTTATTAGCAATTATTATTTCAACGCGTATAGTTTATAAAAAAACTATACAATTAATAAAGTAATAAGATTATATTCCGACTTTGACAGTTAAAATTTGTTGGGTATCAATATTATGGGAGTTGAACTCCCATAGATTTAATTTTTTTTTAAAAAAAACTACAAGCTTTTTATGAATTTTGAAACAAAACAATGTCAAAATTGTAACAAAGAATTTAAAATTGATTCAGATGATTTTGAATTTTATGAAAAAATCAAAGTCCCTACACCAAAACTTTGTTTTTTTTGTCGATTACAAAAACGTTTAGCTTTTTGGCTTTTTGGAAAATTTAATAGACGAAAATGTGATTTTAGCAAAGAGAATATTATTTCAATACATTCTCACAAAACTCGCTTTCCGGTTTTTAAAGCGACTTATTGGTATTCTGATCAATGGCAACCTCCTCAAATGGATTATAATTTTTCTTGTTCATTTTTTGATCAATTATATAATCTTCAAATAAAAACTCCGAAACCGCATCAATTTGGAACAAATAATTTAGATTGCGATTATTGCGACGATGTTTGGGATTCAAAAAATTGTTATTTATGTCGTTCAATGGCAAATTGTGAAAATCTTTCTTATTCTTACAGAACAGTTCGTTGCAGAGATTCGTATGATCTTTCTTATTGTTTTGACTCGGAACAATCTTATGACTGTTCATATTTATTTAAAATTTATAATGTACAATACGCTTTTAATGTAAAAAACAGCATAGATAGCGCGTTTTTATATGATTGTCACAATGTTAATAATTGTTTTATGTGTTGGAATTTAAGAAATAAAGGATATTATATTTTAAATAAACCCTATAGCAAAGAAGAATATTTCCAAAAATTAAAAGAATATAATTTAGGATCTTGGAATATCATTCAATTTTTAAAAAAAGAATTTCAAAAACATATTCAACAAAACGCTATTCATAGAGTTGATGTTAATTCAAAAATTATACAATCAAGCGGAAATTATTTATCTGAATGCAAACGATGCAGATCTTCTTATTTTTTAGAAAATTCAGAAAATTGCGCTTATTGTTTTAGAGGTCCTGGTGGAAATAAAGATGCTTATGATGCAACAGGAATATGGAAAGGAGAATTGATTTATGATGTCAATCAATTAACCCAAGGGTATAATTTAAAATATTCAAATTATTGCACAAATTGTTGCGATTCTGAATATCTTGATTTTTGCGTTAATTGTGAAAATTGTTTTGGCTGTGTTGGTTTAAAAAATGGACATTATTGCATATTAAATAAACCTTATAATAAAGAAGAATATGAAAAATTAATTAAAAGTATCAAAGATTCAATGATGACAGAAGGCGTGTATGGAGATTTTTTCCCATACAAAATGGCGTATGGCGGGTATAATCTTTCTCTTGCGGGCGTATTTTTTCCAAAAACAAAAGAAGAAATTAATAAAATGGGCGCTTTATGGGAAGACATTGAAGAAACTAACACAAATATTGATATAGCGCCATTTATAGATGATATTACAATGGTTAAAGATGATGTTTTACAAAAAGCGTTAATTTGCGAAGAATCAAATCGGCCATTTAATTTAAGAAAGGACGAATTGGAATTTTTTAGAAAACACGTTATTCCATTACCGCATAATTATCCAGATATTCGCACTCTCAAAAGAGTAAGAGATTTATTTTGCGTTGTTCCAATTAATGTTCATTGTTTTTTTTGCGATAAAGAAATCACAACTTATTATCCCCAAGAATGGAATTATAAAAAAATCGCTTGCGAGAAATGTTATTTAGCGGAAGTGGCGTAGAAATAAGAATTAAGAATTATGGAAAATGCAAAAATTAAATATTAAATAATTTTATAGCGTTTTGAGTGGTTATTTTATCTACTTTTTCATAATCTAAATTTTTAATTTCAGCAATTTTTTTAATTACATATTTTACATAAAGCGGTTCATTGCGTTTTCCTCTAAATGGCTCGGGAGTTAAATACGGGCAATCTGTTTCTGTTAAAATTTTATTTAAAGGAATTTTTTTAATAACTTCCTCAATATTTTTATTGTTGTTAAATGTAATATTTCCAGTAAAAGAAATATAAAAGTTTGAACACAAAAATTGTTCAGCTATTTTCCAATTTGCTCCAAAACAATGAATCACCCCGGTTAAATCTGGATATTTTTTTAAAATATTTAACATCTCTTCATAGGCCTTTAGTGGTTTTTCAACAGACCCGCGGCAGTGTAAAATAACCGGCAAATTATTTTTTTTTGCTAAATTTAATTGTTGTAAAAAAATTTCTTTTTGTAAATTTTGAGTTTTTACATCTGATATTCTATAATAATCTAATCCAATTTCTCCAATGGCTTTTACTTTAGGATCTCTGGCTATTTTTTGATATTTTTTTAAATTAAATTTTTCATCATTTGCGTGAATTGGATGCAAGCCAATTGCGGCGTATATTTTTTTATCAAAAAATTCATGAGCAATTTTTATCGCTTTTTTACTTGTTTCTAATTGCGAGCCAACATTAATTATTCCTTTTATCTTATTATTAAAACTACGCCCAATAATTTCGGCGTAGTCTTTTTTAAAAGCAATAAAATTTAAATGACTATGAGCGTCAAACATAAATTAGCTTGTAGCTGGTAGCTTCTTAGCTTGTAGAAATAATAATAATATTTAAATTAAACACTGATTAATCCTTTTGGTAAAAATGAAATTAATATTCCGGCTATTTTAATTAAAATTGGCGCAATAGAAGAATTAACTAAAAATTGTTGAAAATAATTTCCAAATAAAAATAAAATTATTCCTAAAATTAAAATTCCTTCAATTAAACTAAAAATTCCGCCTAGTAAACCATTAAATGTTTTTA
>CAYHOD010000088.1:0-3123 GCA_964358215.1 uncultured Gammaproteobacteria bacterium
TTTTTCTTCCTTCTTTTTTTAAACGAGTTATTGCTTTGCCTTGCGGAACAAAATCTGGGTTTAACATTAAAGCTTCTTTAATTTGTTTCATTATTTCCTGAAGCTCTTTATTTATTTTTTTCAAAAATTTTTTTATAGAAAATTACAAAATGTATTAGCATCTTATCGATTACATTTTTGAATCATTTGACGCGCAGATAGATCTGCTAAGACTATATCTTCATTTTTATATTTTGTGGCAAGTCGCTCTAGAGAATTAACCCAGTCGAGATATGCAGACTGCAACCCTTCAATCAGGGTCACTTTAGGCTCCCAGTGAAATTCTTCTGAGAATTTTTTACAAGATGTAAAATATGTACAATTGTCAAACGGAAAGATGTCTCTGTCTTTCATCTCATATTTTGCAGGAAAGATAGAAATAGTTTTATAATCTTTTTTTACAATTGAAGCTACTATACTAACCAAGCTATTTAGAGTAACGTATTCATTCCCGCTAACATTGTAGCACTCTCCTGTACCTTTAGTAGATTTACCAAGCACAAGAAGAGCCTCGCACAAATCGCTTACTTCACCAAGTTGAATGACTGAATCGCCATCTCCTGGAATTAAAATGGGTCTGCCTTTTGATATTCGATCAAACAAAAATGTTTCTCTGTCTATAGTGTTCCCAATACCATAGACATAGGAAGGTCTTATTATGACTGAAGGGAATCCGATATTTTTGTACGCATCCATCAGAATAGTTTCACACTCCAGTTTTCCTCCTCCATATCTACCCCAAATTGCATGTATCCCTTGCTTATAATCTTCGGCGATTGGTAGAATACTCGGCTCCAAATACGAAGCCGCTGAGCTGATGAATACATATTTTTGGGTCTTGCCATTGAAAAGGTCTACTGTGTATTTCATATCATCTCCGTTAGAAGCGCACATGTCATACACAACATCATAGAATTGACCTTCAATTATTTTTTTTATCCTCTCACGGTCATTTCGATCCGAAATGATGTGCCTAATGTTGCTTGGGTATTGACGCTGACGATTCCCGCGATTAATTACTGTAATCGTGTGCTCATCCTCCTCAAGAAATCCAACAAATCTCCAACCAATGAAGTTTGATCCGCCAATAATTAGAATGTTCATATTTTGATCCTTTCTTTTTTCCATACATCTAAAGTAGCGCCTAAAGGCTAATATTAGTATAAAAGTGAAGCACCTCTATTTCACTTTTGTTCGTTAAATTGGTAGACTAATAAAAATAATCATTTAATCTATCAATTATATGAACAAGGGAAAATTATTTAAATTAAGAAAAAAAATTAATAAAATGGATGATCTCAAATTTCTAACGCAACAGAACTAAAATTAATTAATTGATTAAATACCTCATAAGGTGTTTTCCAGTTAAGTGTTTTTGTTGCCCATTAATATTGTCCGATATTCTCAGGCCATATTTATAGGATAATCTATTTTTAAAATTTTAACCCCAACCTAAAAAGCTAAAAAGTTATTTACACATCGCGTCTTTGAGTAATTTTCCCTGCCAAGCAAATGCTTCGGAAGCAGTAATCCGAAGTTTTTTCATTAAGACGATTTCTTGCGTTACTAAACGAAGCAAATGCAAACTGAATAATTCCGCTTTTTTATAAAATTTTTGATAAAGAGGATGATCTTGATTGATGTAAATTAAATTTCCCTGGCTTAAAACTTCCGGACCGGTTTCGCCTAAACTGACAATGCCGCAGGAAATTCCTAATTTTTTTAAACGAATTTTTTTAAGCGCCAATGGCTTAACATCTATTTTAATTTCCGGCTGTTTTTCTTTTTTTTCTTTCTCTTCTATTTTTTTCTCGTTTTCATTTTCTGTTTCTTTATCTAATTCTTTTTCTTCCAAATTTTCAGATTTAATTATAACGCTTCCAGCCGCTATTTTTTTTCTTCCTTCTTTTTTTAAACGAGTTATTGCTTTGCCTTGCGGAACAAAATCAGGATTTAACATTAAAGCCTCTTTAATTTGTTTCATTATTTCTTGAAGTTCTTTGTTAATTTTTTTCAAATTTTTAACATCGCTTTGTTTTTTAAACTCTTTAAGAACATATTCAAGCTGCGCTCGCATTATCATAAAAAATAATTTATATTCCGGACTGTCTGTGATAAAATCAGAACGATTGGCGATTAAAGGCAAAAAATCAACATTTACGCTTCCTGTTACGCGGTTTAATCCATGATGATATTTTTGAGCCATATTAAACATTTCTCTTTTTATAAAAACCTCTTTGACCCGGCATTCAATTCCCGGCTCGTCAACATCGTGAGCGCTTAAAGCTAAGACAATTTCGCCGATTATCGGCCCATACATTGTTTTTATGTTAATTGAAGTAATTTTCCCGGCAACTGTTTTTGCTGTTATTTTTTTATTGTTAAGATAAACATTAAATTTCTTGGCGCGCAATGGCACAGACTGCTTTAAATATTTTTCAACTTCCGCAATGGTTATTTTTTTAGTCAAATGATTAAGAATAATTTTTGTTCCTTCCTGATCTAATGGAGTTGTTTCTTGTTTTTCAATTGGCAATTCCCAACTCTCTTCGCTTTTCCACGAGGAGCGATTAAAAATAACAGTGTATTTATATTTTCCTTTAACGCTTTCAACAATAAATTCATCAGCCAAAGCAAGCGCTGAAAATTTTCCAATGCCAAATTGTCCAATCCGTTTTCGTCCAAAACGCGGGGAAATTCCATGCGTTCTTTTTTCTTCAGAACCAATTGTAAAAAATTGCGTTAAGCCGCGATCATTCATTCCGCTTCCATTGTCAAACACTTCTATTTTTTCATCGCTTACTAAAACAAAAACATCAGTAGCGTCCGCGTCATAGGCGTTATTTACTAACTCGCGCACAAATTCAATGCTCTCGCGATACATTTTTTCTCCCAAAGTAAAAAGATGACTTTTATCAACTATGACTTTTATTTTATTTTTCTGAAGCATAAATTTATTTTTAGTTTTAATTATGTTAAATTTAAAATCCAAACATTAAATATTAAAATGTAAAATGACAATGCAATTATGTCATCCCGAGCGAAGCCGTGGATTTTAAAAATTCAAAATGTAAAATTCAAAAT
>CAYHOD010000089.1:0-3109 GCA_964358215.1 uncultured Gammaproteobacteria bacterium
TTGGAAAAAAATTCAATTATCAAATGTGACATTTTGTTTTGCGGGAACTATAGTTTATTTTTTGGACATATTGTTTTGGAAAAAATTTTAAAAGCATTGATTGTAAAAAATACAAAAGAGCATGCCTTATTTACACATAATCTTGTTAGATTAGCAGAAATTTCCAAAATTAAACTTGCTGACAGAGAGGTTAATTTGCTTAAAAAGGCGAATGAATTTAATATTGAAGCCAGATATCCCGAACAAAAGTTGGAATTTTATTATATTTGCACTAAAAAATATACCGAAAAATACATAACAGAAATTAATAATTTATATAAAAAAGTATGTCAAAAATTGAAGTTGAAAAAATAATCAAAAAATACGCTAAAAAATTAAAAGAGAAAAAATATTCTTTTTCAGCTATTTATTTGTTTGGCTCTTTTGCAAAAGGTAATGCTCGCGAATATAGTGATATTGACATAGCTGTTATTTCTGAAGAATTAAATAAAGAACGAAATAAAGCAAAATTCAAATTATGGAAGCTTACAGAAGGAATTGATAGTAGGATTGAACCGCATGGATTTTCTCCGGAAGATTTTAAAGAAGATTGGATTCCAATAGTTCATGAAATTAAGAAAACTGGAATTCGTGTGGTTTAATTTTAAAATTCTAAAAAACAAATAGATTTACCAGATAGGCAATTTTTCTTCGAAAAATGCCCACCAAAGTTTTACTTCGTAAAATTTAGGCGGGGAAGACTCAATAATTACGCGGCTATTTTATTATTCTATCTTACTTATTTTTTAAATATTCACTTTCCGATACAATAAATAATTCAAATAATCTATGAGAGTTCAACTTCTATAGTACTCTCAGATAACCTATTTTATAAATATTTTAAAAATAATTTTCAACAGCGAATTGAAATTGATTGACAAATAATTCTTTGAAAAATCTGACATTATTTTGCTCATAAAAAAGAATAATTGCTTTTTTATAATCAGCTTCATTGATACTTCTGTAAGAAAGCGGACAAATATTATTTGCCAAAAAAACAGCGTTGCCAATCAGTCTTGATGTTCTTTTGTTGCCATCTTCAAATGGCTGAATATATGAAATCAAAAGAATTAAAATTAATGCTTTTGAAAAAGGATCTTTTAAATTATTTGCCAATTCTAAAGTTTTTTCCAAAACTTCTTTAATTTGAAATTCATTATCTAATGGTTTATATTTTGCGCCAATAATACCAACAATTCTTTTTCTTATACCTTTAAAAACATTTAATTTGTCAACAAGAATACTATGTACATTTTCTAATTTTCTTAAATTAATTTTTTTAAAATCATTTTTATTAGCCAAAATATAATTAAGCGCTTTTTTATGATTAAGAATCATTATTGCTTCTTCTTTTTTATGACCTTTTGCTTCTTTATTTTCCTTAATAAGAATTTCCGTGTCTATCAATGAATAAGTGTTACCTTCTATTTGCGACGATTTCCAGCTTAACTCAATTGTTAATCTTTCAAATTCTTTTTTTAAAATAACCGTTGATAATTTTTTAATTCTTTTTTGATAATTTTCATTCAACTTATTCAATTCTTTCAATTCTTTTTTAGAAAAAATTTCATTTAATTCTTTAAAAATATTAAAATTAAATCTATCAAAAATAACTTTTCTTTCATCAGGTCCTTTTTCAAAATATTCATCGACATTTATATATTTTAATATTTTATTTCTTATTGCTTCTTGATAACAAATATTTCTTCCTTCACCTATTTTTTTAATGATTCTTTTTTTTAATAAACTATTTACATCTCTTACAATAGTAATCCTTGATATTTTTTCTTTATTTTTTTCTTCCAAATAATTTTTAATATTTTGATTGCTGGCACTTTTTGTTTTTCTAATAAATTCTAAAATATTAAATTGTCTATTAGTTAATTTTTCCATATTTAATTGCATCATTAATTTTGTTTAATTGTATCATTTTGAAACAATTAATGCAACAATAAATAGGTAGAAATTTTTAATTAGCTTGCGGCTTGTGGAAATATAAATAAAAAAATTTTAACTTTTAAAAAACTCCAGAATTGGAGTTTTTTATTTGTTCGTAACTTTTTTAATAATTTGAGTAAAAATTTCGGGATGATTTTGAGCCAAATCTGAAAGAATTTTCCGATCTAATTCTATTTTATTTATTTTAAGAAAATGAATAAATTTACTATAAGATATACCCAATGCTTTAACTGCGGCGCTGATTCGAATTTGCCATAATCCACGAAAAGTTCGTTTTTTATTTTTTCTATCTCGATAAGCAAAAACGCCAGCTTTATTAATGGCTGTTTTAGCTAATTTTATTAAATTTTTTCGGCCCCATTTATATCCTTTGGTTTGTTTTAAAATATTTTTTCTGTGTTTTGTATGACCAACGCCTCGTTTAACTCTTGGCATAAAAAAATAAAAAGTAAAAAATAAAAATTTTACCTTAAAATTATTAAAAAATTATTTCACAAATTTTTCCTATTTTACGCGCAATGTTATTGGATAATAAACATATTACATCCTCCATGTATCTTTAATAAATTTTGGTCTAGCTTGTTCAATTGCTTTTCTAATTTGTTCATCATTTAAAAAATGATTACAATTATCAAACTCATTCCATTGATGTAATAAGTTTCTTACTCTTGTAATAGAAGGAAAATTTGATTCTGGTAATAAACTCCGAATTTTTTCCTCTTGCCATTTTATTCGAAGTTGATTTTTTTCTATTTCTATTGATTCTTCTGGTTTAATATTTTCTTCTAGCACTGGAGGTTTTTCTTCTTTTGTTAATTCTTCTGGTTTGAGAAAATTCTCTGCTACTAGTTTTTGATCTTTTGACGGTGTTTCAGGGAAAATTTCAGAACCCCCCCTTTTTTTTTTAGAAAAATTAAAAAAATTAGACATAAAACATATAAAATAACCGAACTATCCCGTAATAAAATTACGAGGTATTCAGCGGAAGATCATTATTTATCTTCCTACAAGCTAAAAAGCTACAAGCTAAGAAGCTAATTTAATTCTTGGCAATGACCTACTTTCCCATGGAAAACCAAAGTATCATCGGCGCTGAGAGGCTTAACTATTG
>CAYHOD010000090.1:0-3084 GCA_964358215.1 uncultured Gammaproteobacteria bacterium
CGTGTTATCGGATGTAATTAAAAGTTTTTGTTTTGCGAAGCAAAACATTATTTGGGGCTATTTTTTATTTTATTTTTTGTAGTTTACCAAAATCATTATTTGATATTCCCAGCCCCAGATTTCTCATTACCTGAAAAGCGTCAGTTGGTCGGCCGAGGAAATATCTTTTGCCGTCTGCTGGATTTATGTACCAAGCCTCGCCGTTTCTTTCAACCTGCAAAAATATTTTTCCTTTTTGCGCGCTAGAAAAATTATTATTCAAGTTTAACTTGCCGGAGCCATTGGGATTATAATTTCCGGATAGTTCGGTTTTGTCATTAAAGCCATCGCCGTCTGAATCAGGATTGTTTTTATTCGTACCAATCGCATCTTCAAATAAATCAGGCAGCCCGTCAGAGTCGGTGTCGGGGCCGGTTAAATTGTTTAACCCCACAGGAATTTTAGATAAATTAGCGTTAGTTATGCCGACTCCCTGCTCTCGCATTATTGCAAAAGCATCATCAGGGCGGCCAAGATAGTATATTTTTTTGTTGGTTGGATGAATATAAAAAGCTTCTCCGTTAGCTTCAACTTTAAGCATAATCTTTCCCTTTAAGCTATTGTATAGGGTAATATTTTTAACATTTGTTTCTTGCGAGACGCTCGTATTAAAACTGGATTGTGAAGATCCTAAAGTCAGAGAAGATAACATGCCGTTGAATTTGTTTAAAGCGTCGCTATAGCCATTCGCATCATCTTTAAAATAATTCAAAGAAACAATAATGTATTTATCTCCGGCCTTAATAAAATAAATTCTATTTTGCGATAATACTTTGCCGGCGCTTACTGATTTGTTAACGGAATTTATCATTATTACATCCGTTAAATTATTGCTTAATTTATAATGCGAGTCTTTTTTTAAAATTTCTGTTTTAATATCATAGATATTTCCCAAACTGTTCATCTCCTTAACTTTTTGTTCAATATTGCTTAAATATTCGTTATTACTTAAATTTTTTGTATTGTCGTCCGTTTTTTCTATTTCAATATCAACGAAAGCGGATTTATTAGTTTTATCAGTTATAGAAAGAGGGTGTTCCTTCGAATTCCTGAAAAGCAAAGCCCAATTTTTGCTTAGTTTAATATTGAATTTCGGGTTGTCATGCGTGTATTCAGTTTTTTCAGAGTATTGCCCGGAGCTGATCAAGGACAACGAATTTATTATATTGTCTATTGTGGTTTTATCTTTATCGTTTTGTCCGTAATCATAAGATATATTTAATAGATAATTACTGGCAGGAATATAATAATAATTTTTTTGCTTGCCAGCAACGGAAATTATTACTTTTTTTGCGTTATTTCCGTTTATTTTAATATCTTCGTTTTTAACGATTGAAGCCACGGAGATTAAAAATGATAATTCTTGTTTTATGCTTGTTTCCACTATGCCCGTATCAACGTTATATGGAAACTTAATAGCGGATATTAAAATTAGGCCGCCTTCGTCATCGCTTTTTTTGTTAATTATTAGTCCGGTTTCATCTTCATTGGTGAAATCCCAGTCGGACGGTTTGGTTATTTTATAAGCCGGCGTGCTGTTAATAAATTCATTGCTGTTTTTTATATTAAGTATTTTTTTTGCCAATTCTGTTGTTTTAGTATTTAAAGGATTAGATCGAGAGGTTTTCCCAATATTTGAATTAACCCAGCTGTTTAACGAAGTTACATTAATGATATAACCCAAGCTACCGAGCGTGTCCGAGTGGGCGCTGCTGGTTATGCCGATAATTCCGGCACTTGAATCAATCGCGGCTCCGCCGGAACTGCCATAAGAAATAATCGCGTCAGTTTTCAGCCAATTTTTATTATGCTTGTTTTCCTTGCCGCTGATCACTCCCTTGGTAATGGTTATCGTATCGCCGCCGATTGAAGGATAACCAAGCGAGGTTACTTCATTATTTACCGAAGTGGAATCAGAGGCGTTTAAATTTAAAAACGAGAAAGTATTTTTATTGCTGTAGCCAGCTATGTTTTCTATTTTTAATAAAGCGACATCAAGATCTTTATTGCTGGCGATTAATTTTCCAGTGTATTTGCATTCAGGTTCTTTATTTATTTCTTCCGTTAAACAAATAATGTAGGATGATTCTCTTTCTGTGTTATCAAAATCATCTTCCAATATGACCACGTGCTGATTGGTTAGTACAATGCCGCTTGAATTTATTATGACTCCGGACCCACTTGAAAAGAGAGTAAGTTCATTATTCGCATTCAAGGCGTAAGATTTTATTTTCACGATGGCTTTGTGAGCATCTGCTTTAGGGAGATCGCTTACGCTTGTAACAATATTTGCATTGCTTGTGTTGCTAGTTTCTTGGTTATTAGTCGATTCTTGGCTTTTTGTAAATCCTAATTTTTTCTTTGCTTCCGCGCAACCTTGGTTGTTGCATGAATTCGAGACATTAGAATTATAACGGAGAGAGCCATATAATTTTGGCCTGATATCGCTATACAAATCGCTTGTACTTGATTCACAAATTTGGACAAAATCAATAGCGGCTTTTTCCAGAGTGCCGTTGTTTATAGCATATTCATGGACATAGAAAGCCCCTAGAATTTCGTTGCAGCCTCGTCCGTCACCACTGATGTTAATTCCATTGTAAGAACCTCGAAAAGGAAATCTTTTGGCGGGGACATATAGTCCTGGAGATATTGTTTTGCCAGCTTCGCTGGCAAACTCAAAAGTCATGTTTGATATATTGAAGTCTTCCACGTTAAAAGTAACCGAATCTTCATCAGCTCCTGTTACCGTGATTTTAGAATTATTGGCACTAGAGAAATCCCATGATTCATTTTGTCCTATATAGTCGCCTGAACCGCTTTCGGTAATAATTCTGAAAGTTGATTGACTTTCTGCTTTCGCATAAGAAAACAAGGATAGAGAAAGCAGAAGAACTAAAATAAAAATTTTTCTCATAAATCTTTTGTTGGCCTGTTGATTGAGTTATCAACAGTTAACCACTTAAGTAAATAAAAATAAAATAAAAAATAGCCCCAAATAATTATCCGCGAAGCGGATAAAAAACTTTTAATTATTTCCGATAA
>CAYHOD010000091.1:0-3084 GCA_964358215.1 uncultured Gammaproteobacteria bacterium
CGACTCACTCGCTATGCTCGTTCGCTCGGGATGACACAGTTAATTTTAATTGTCTTGACATTAAAAATTACAAAATTTTTCTTAAAATTTTACTTATTTTATTAACTATCTTTTTAAAAATTAGCTTTTTAGAAAAATATAGTTCCTACAAACCACAAGCTAAAAAGCTACAAGCTAATTTATGACTTTAAAAATTTATATTTTTATAATAACAATTTGTACAATTTTGTGTTGGATTTCATGGGGAATAATTTTATGGAACATTGATCCTTCTGAAACAGAATTAGGAGGATTTATTTTATTTTATCTTAGCCTTTTTTTGTCATTAATGGGCACAATAACTTTAGGCGGATCGTTGATTAGATTAAAATTTAATCGCAATAAATTAATTTTAAAACAAGCAATAATAGCTTTTCGTCAAGCAATTTGGTTTTCTCTTTTAATTATTTTCTTTTTAATTTTACAAAGTTTTCATTTGCTATATTGGTGGAATATTGGTTTATTTATTTTGTTTTTAGCAGTTTTAGAATGTTTTTTTATGTCGCTTGAAAAAAGTCAGTAATAAAATTTCAAATTTGTAAATTGCAAAAACTCAAAACTCAAATGTCAAATGTCTCTGCCTACAGTAGATCTGCCGAAGGCAGAAAAACTACAACTAAAACTTAGGATTAAAATCCTAACTTAAATCCCAAATCTTAATGACCAATGACCAATCAAATCCCAATGATATAAATCCCAAAAAATATAATTAGGGCTTGGGGTTTATGATTTCATTGGACATTGGGATTTGGGCATTGGGGTTTATTCTAAAAATTTTTAGATTTGAGTTATAGTTTTGAACTTTGCCCGTTTCGTCTGCGAAGCGAGACGAGCCAGCTAAAAAGCTACAAGCTATTTTTATTTTTTATTTTTTATTTTATGTCTATGTTTATATATTCAATTTTATTTGCGCTTTTGTGCGCGATAGTAAGTATTATTTATAGCGTGATTTTAATTCAATGGATTTTAAAAAAACCAGTTGGCAATGAAAAAATGCAAAGCATTGCTAAAGCTATTCAAGAGGGGGCGAAAGCTTTTTTAAATAGACAATATAAAACAATTGGAATAGTCGCTATTATTTTATTTACTATTATTTGCCTAATCCCCTCTCTTGGTTTTGTTGTTGCTTTAGGTTTTTTAATAGGAGCAATTTTTTCTGGTTTAGCTGGTTATATTGGAATGAATATTTCTGTTCGAGCTAATGTTAGAACTTGCGAAGCGGCAAAAAATGGACTTGATAGCGCCTTAGATGTGTCATTTAAAAGCGGATCAATTACTGGATTTTTAGTTGCCGGGCTTGGATTATTAGCTGTAACAGGATTTTATTTTATTTTTCAAGACATACGCGCTTTAATTGGTCTTGGTTTTGGCGGAAGTTTAATTTCAATTTTTGCTCGAATTGGCGGGGGAATTTATACTAAAGCGGCGGATGTTGGAGCTGATTTGGTTGGAAAAATTGAACAAGGAATTCCTGAAGATGATCCAAGAAATCCGGCTGTAATTGCCGACAATGTTGGCGATAATGTTGGAGATTGCGCTGGAATGGCGGCTGATCTTTTTGAAACATACACTGTTACCGCAATTGCCGCAATGTTACTTGGCAATTTATTAAAAGATTTAAATCTTGTGCTTTATCCTTTGGTCTTATGCGGAATTTCTCTTATAGCTTCAATCATTGGATCATTTTTTGTTAAATTAAATAAAAAAGAATCAAATATTATGGGGGCTCTTTATAAAGGATTAATTGCTAGCGGAATTCTTTCGGCTATCGCATTTTATTTTGTCACTCAATTATTTTTTGGCAATTTATCTAATTTAATTTATTTTTGTTCTTTAATTGGTCTTATTATTACCGGTTTAATGGTTGCTGTTACAAATTATTTTACTTCAACAAAATATAAACCAGTCAAATCAATTGCTCAATCTTCAGAAACCGGTCATGCAACAAATATAATTACTGGTTTAGCCGTTTCCATGAAATCAACAGCTTTGCCAATTATTATTATTTGCGCGGGAATTCTTTTTTCTTACGCATTAGCTGGCGTTTATGGCATAGCCGTTGCTTGCGTTGCCATGCTTTCTATGACAGCTCTTATTGTCGCGATTGATTCTTATGGACCGGTTACTGATAATGCCGGGGGCATTGCTGAAATGGCTGGATTGCCAAAAGAAATTAGAGATATTACGGATCCATTAGACGCTGTGGGAAATACAACAAAAGCAATTACAAAAGGTTATGCGATTGGTTCGGCTGGCTTAGCGGCTATTGTTTTATTTTCTTCATATGTTCAAGAATTAAATATAGATCCTGTTAATTTTTCTTTAATAAATCCATCTGTTTTAATCGGACTTTTTATTGGCGGAATGCTCCCCTATCTTTTTGGGGCTCGCTGTATGGAAGCTGTCGGACGCGTTGCTCAACAAATTGTTATAGAGGTTAGAAAACAATTTAAAGAAATTCCCGGAATTATGGAAAGAACTAATCAGCCAGATTATAAAAAATGCGTTGACATTGTTACCAAAGGAGCTTTAAAAGAAATGATAACTCCGGCTTTAATTCCGGTTGTAATGCCGATTATTGTTGGCTTTTTACTTGGCCCTGTTGTTTTGGGCGGAATGTTAGTGGGGGCTATTGTTACTGGAATTTTTGTGGCAATTTCTATGACTTCTGGCGGCGGAGCTTGGGATAATGCTAAAAAATATATTGAAGCGGGAAATTTTGGAGGCAAAGGATCTTTTGCTCATCAGGCGGCAATTACTGGCGATACTGTTGGCGATCCATACAAAGATACCGCCGGCCCGGCAATTAATCCAATGATAAAAGTTTTAAACATTGTCGCTTTATTAATCGTTGGACTTTTGGTTTAGTTTAAAAAAGTTATAAGCCATAAGAAATTTTAAAAATAAAAAGTGACAAAAATTTACGTTTAACTAAACTTTGGCAAATTTTTTGAGATTCCTTAATTAAAAGGTAAAAATAACAATGCAATTATGTCATCCCGAGCGAACAATTATAAATTAACTGTGTCATCCCGAGCGAAGCCG
>CAYHOD010000092.1:0-3052 GCA_964358215.1 uncultured Gammaproteobacteria bacterium
AATTTTTAAAAAAGAAATGTTTTTTAGCGTTTCTGTTAAAGAAAGCTCCTCTTTTATTTCTCTGATTGCAGCTGTTTGCGGCTCTTCATTTTTTTTAATATGACCTTTTGGAATCAGATAATAGCTATTAGTTTTTCGCAATAAGGCTACAAATAATTTATGTGTTTGCCGGTCTTCAAAAAATACAAACCCACCAGCACATTCATGCTCTATACCCTTGGAAGAATGTTTAATTTGATCGTTTTCATTAAATTGCATAATAATATTATTGAATTTAAGATTTTTTTCATTTTATATTTTATTTTAATGCAATAAATTTCAAATTATCTTTTTAGAAGTTTAAAAAGTAAGTTTTTTTAAAATACTTTTATTTTTAATCCGTCTTTTTCTTTTTCAATTTTAATTTTATCTCCTTCTTTAATTTCACCATCGATTATTTTTAAAGCTAATTTATCAAGGATTAAATTTTGAATAACTCGTTTTAATGGACGAGCGCCATAAAAAGGATCAAATCCTTTTTGACTTAAAAGTTTTTTTGCTTCCAAAGAAACTTCAATTTCAATTTTCTTTTTTAAAAGTCTTTCCTGAACTTTTTTGATTTGTAATCCAACAATTTTTTCAATATGTTCTTTGGTTAAAGAATGAAAAATAATTATTTCATCCAAACGATTTAAAAACTCTGGTTTAAATTTTTCTTTTAGCGCCTCCATAATTTTTTCTTGAATATTTTTTTCAATATTTATTTTTTCTTTTTCTGAACTAAATCCAATCGCATTTTGATGAGTCAAATCCTGAAGAAGTTCGCTGCCAACATTTGAAGTCATAATAATTATTGAATTTTTAAAATTAACTGTTTGTCCTTTTGCGTTAGTCAAGCGGCCGTTGTCTAAAATTTGCAATAAAATATTTAAAACTTCATGATGAGCTTTTTCTATTTCATCTAACAAGAGTATGGAATAAGGGCGGCGTTTAATAATTTCTGTTAATTGTCCTCCTTCTTCATAGCCAACATATCCCGGCGGCGAACCAATAATTTTAGCCACGGTGTGACGCTCCATATATTCAGACATATCAAGTCTTATTAAAGCGTTCTCATCATTAAACATAAATTCAGCCAGAGCTTTTGCTAATTCTGTTTTTCCAACTCCAGTGGGTCCGATAAAAATAAAAGAGCCAATTGGTTTTGTTTCTTCAGAAATTCCAGCTCGTGAACGACGAATCGCGTTAGCTATGCTTTTAATCGCTTCGTTTTGATTAACAATTCTTTTATGTAAAACATCTTCTAATTTACTTAATTTTTTTATTTCGCTTTCTAACATTTTAGAAACAGGTATGCCAGTCCAACGGCTAACAACCCGGGCAATATCTTCTTCTGTAACTTCTTGTTTTAAAATTCTTTTGTCCTTATGGATTTTAATTATTTTTCTTTCTTCATCTTTTATCTTTTTTTCTAATTCGGGAATTTTCCCATATTTTATTTCAGCTACTTTTTGCAACTCGGCTTTTCTTTCGGCAATCTCGGCTTCTTGTTTTAATTGATCAATTTCTTTTTTTGCGCTTCTAATTTTAGAAATTATTTCTTTTTCTGTTTTCCATTGAATTTCCAATCCTTTTTCTTGTTCTTTTAAATCATTTAATTTTTTTAATAAAATTTTTAATCCTTGTTTTGATTCAATATTTTTTTCAGCCGCAAGCGAATGTTTTTCAATTTCTAATTGTCTTATTTTTCTTTTTATTATATCTAATTCTTCTGGCTGGCTTTCAATGGACATTTTTAATGCGGAAGTTGCTTCATCGACTAAATCAATAGCTTTGTCCGGGAGAAAACGATCAATAATATATCTTTGTGAAAGATTTGTTGCGGCAATTAGCGCATTATCAGTAATTTTTACGCCATGAAAAACTTCATATTTTTCTTTAATTCCTCTTAAAATTGCAATTGTGTCTTCAATGCTAGGCTCTTTAACAAAAATTGGCTGAAATCTTCTTTCCAAAGCAGTGTCTTTTTCAATATATTTTTGATATTCTTTTAATGTTGTTGCTCCAATACAATGCAATTCTCCGCGAGCTAAAGCGGGTTTTAACATATTTGAAGCATCCATAGCTCCTTCAGTAGCGCCAGCTCCGACTAAAGTGTGAAGTTCGTCAATAAATAAAATAATTTTACCTTCAGAATTTTTTATTTCTTTCATTACGGCTTTTAAACGATTTTCAAATTCGCCTCGATATTTTGTTCCAGCAATTAAACTGCCCAAATCCAACAAAAGCAGTTCTTTATTTTTTAAAGTTTCTGGAACATCTTCACTGACAATTCTTTGAGCAAGTCCTTCAATAATTGCGGTTTTTCCTGTTCCAGCCTCGCCAATCAAAACAGGATTATTTTTAGTTCTGCGTGAAAGAACTTGCATTACTCTTCTAATTTCATCATCTCGTCCAATAATCGGATCTAATTTTTCTTCTCTTGCCAATTGAGTAAGATTTTGAGTGTATTTTTCCAATGCCTGATATTTTGATTCTGGTTCTGGTTCAGTAATTCTTTCTGTGCCGCGCACCTCAGCTAAAACTTTTAAAGTATTTTCCAAAGTAATGCCTTTATTTTGTAAAATATCTTTGCAAACAGAAGGAATTTCTAAAATAGCTAAAAATAAATGTTCAGTGCTGATATATTCGTCTTTTAATTTTTCAGCTTCTTTTTTTGCTTGAGTTAAAATTTTTTTTAAAGTAAGAGAAATGTACATTTGTTCAATTACTCCTTCTCCAGTGATTTGAGGAATTTTTTCAATTTCTTTGTAGATTTCTTGTTTTAATTTTTCTGTATTAATTTCTATTTTTTTTAACAAAGCCAAAACAATCCCTTCGGTTTGGATAAGCAAGGAATAAAAAAGATGACAGACATCAAGTTCTTGTTGATTTTTTTCAGAAGCAATAATCTCGGCTTGCTGTAAAGCTTCTTTTGATTTTAGAGTAAAGTTATTAAACATAAAAAACATTTCAACATATAGTCATCGCAAAACAAAATGACACTTTTATGATATAACTGAACTTTAGTAAA
>CAYHOD010000093.1:0-3016 GCA_964358215.1 uncultured Gammaproteobacteria bacterium
AATTGGAAAAGTTTAATTGATAAATTTTCAGAAATTTTCCTTTCAATTTTTTCTATAACAACTATTTCTATCATAAGAAAACATTACATATTTGTGAGTGTCATTACAAATCCAATTACCACAACATTCTGTTTTAATTAAATTTTTTGTTTTGCCGCACAAACCGCATTTCGGTTTATCGACTTTAGTTTGTTTGGTTTTTTCCATAAAATTGAGATTATACAATTAAAATAAAAATAGAATAAAATAAAATAATGCCCTTTACTTTATTCAAAAGTAATTACATTTGATTATTTAATGTAGGAATCTAAATTCAATTGATCTACGGTTAATTGTTTGATTTGATTCATTTTCACTTCGTTTTTAAGCCATATTTTTGCAAAATCAGACTCTAATTTAACGCTTCTTGAAAACATTGAATTTTTTCTTCTGAAGATTTGTTAAGCCATTCTAACGCCCATCCTTTATTTAATAATGCTCTTACCCTTAAATGACCATCGGAGACCATTTCCAAAACCTCATTAAAACATTTAAGCGCATCGTCATATTTTTCTTGTTTCCCTTCCGCTAGTCCTTGTTCAAAAATTAAACTCGCTTCTTTTTCGATTTTATTTTTATCTTTTATTATTTCTGTTTCTTTCATAATTTTTTGTGTCAACAAAATTTAAATTTTTACAAAATTTTTTATAAAAACAATAAATTTGTTGCGTGTTAATTAAATTAATAAATAAATAATACAATCAAGAAATTTTATTGATAAAAAATTTCTTTCGACCTTTGTTTTTTTGCATTTTGCATTTTCATGGTTCGACTTCATTCACCATAAGTTTTACATTTTACATTGATTATTAGTGTAATTATGGAATCAATAATTCCATTTTAACACATTTTTTGGAAATACAAAATTTATAAATCATGGTTTTAATTTGAAAGTTCAATTTCTAAACAATACACTTATTCCATATTTTTATCAAAATTTATGGAATGTAAATCCATAAATTAAACCCCAATTTTCCAAATATTTTTTTCTAAAAAAGCCTCGATGGTTTGCCGATTGGCTTTATTAATAAGATTAGAATGCGAAAATTTGTTCTTTTTCGCGTAATCAGCAAGGGTAATAATTTTTTTATTTTCCAAATACGCTAATCGCTTATAATAACTGTTTGTCAACGCTCTTCCTATTATTTCTTCCATTATTGTTGTCGCGCCCCTTTTATCAAATTCCTTAAATGCTTCGTAATATTTTTTTCTGTCAACAAATTTTATATTTATGGGAACAAATCCTTCTCGTATCAATAAATAATTATTAATAACGCGTCCAATACGGCCATTGCCGTCAATAAATGGATGAGTGTGTTCAAAAACAAGATGCAATTTTGCTATTCGTTTAATGATATTTTTATGGCTCGCGGCATTATATTCAATCAGCATTTTTTCAAGACGACCAATTATTTCTTTTGGATTAGGGGCAATATGATTTCCGACTCGAACATATTCATTATTTTTTCTAAATCTTCCAGCAATATCATCGCGAATATTAGAAATCAACATTTTATGAAGCAATAAGATTGTTTCAAGATTAATTTCTTGTTCTTTGGATTTTCTGTTTATGTACAAAACAACTCGCGCCAGATTTTTGACTTCAAAAAGTTCTCTTTCAGTGATAAATCTGTCTAAATCAATTTGCAAAAGTATTTTTTCTGTTTCTTCAAAAGTAAGCGCGCTGTTTTCTATAGCGTTTGAATTGTACACTTGTTCAGCAACTTCTGTTTCAGCAATAAGCTTAATAAGCATGTCTTTGCTTGCAGACGCTTTATAATATCGCTCGCGAAGAAAATTTATTTTATTAAAAACATTAAGCACTTTTGCCATATATTATTATTCTATTCTTTTTTATTGTTTTGTCAATAAAATCGTGAAAAAGTAATAAAATTTATTATTTTTCACGGTTTTAACTATTTTTTAACGCTGTATTCCTATTTAGATAAGCAATAGTTAGCGGAAGCGAAAAGCCTGCCCCGTAGTTAGCCGTAGGTTTCTGCTTCGGGTTTTTCTTTGACGGCAAATTCTTTTTATTTTTTTATTTTTTCGTGCCTTTTTAACGCTTTTTGATACGCGTAATCTAACTCATTCTTATGAGATGCGTAATCTGACTCATCTTCGATTGAGTAAATTTTTTTCTTATAGAATTCTAATAATCTCTCTGCTTTTCCATCTTGCATAGCAAGTTCAAATTCCTTTCTTCTGGCTAATAAATGCGTATCTGATAAATGCTTTGCTTTATTGCTTTTTGGTTGATAAAATCCTTTTTTTGACCATAAATAACTTTCGTAAATTTCATGCTCAACTACATATGGAATCAAATCACTGTAATCTTCTCCCTCTAAAAAGAAGAAGTCCTTATTTACTTTTATATCTAAAGTATCAACGAACCTTTTGACCGAATCTTCAGTTATTCTGTCATCTCTACTTAAAATATAAGCCGCTGACGGGTATCGCCAATAATCTTTACCAAAAACATCTTTTTTAAACCGAAAATATTCTGGTTCAGCAACGAGCTCAACCCTTGAACGCGCAAGTTCGTAAAACGATTTCTTCGCTTCAGCGGGAGCACCTTCAATTTTGTGAGGTTTATCTAATTTTGAATATTCGGGTGTATTGATTTCCATATTTCTAATTATTTAATTAAATTATCAATTTGAACTTCTAATGTTTTAACAACCTTTAACTTATCAGTTTTTTAGATGGTAGAAAATTTTTTCTAGTGGGAACCTGTCTGTCGGTTTCTTTTTCCAGTTTTTTTCTGGCATCGCCGGCAATTTTGCCGCCTTTTTGAGAAGCTTTTTTATTTTCCGTAAAACCTTGGGAATTTTTGACCCGAGCAATTTCTGTTGTTGATGCTTCTCCAAGCATATAGAAAATCAACTCCAAATCATCCATATGATCGCGTAGATTTTCCCGCCTGTCGTGGCAACGTGATAATGTCCTATTACAGCAAAGTAGAAATGTCCTACCT
>CAYHOD010000094.1:0-2986 GCA_964358215.1 uncultured Gammaproteobacteria bacterium
GCATTAAAAGGGGGGTGACAATTTGTCCATACCCTTTTGACAATTCTTTGTCTCTAATTCGCATCTTATTAATGTAATCTTTAGCATTAACCGTATCAGTCAATACTAGAACAACATCTTCCACAACAAACCACCACTCGTTTTGGTAAATTGTTCGTCTGATTTTTTTGCCTTTAAATAAGGCTATTTTCGTTGTTGTTTCCATGTTTTTTTGTAGTCTATTAAAATTAATTTAATAGAAAGTCTAAAAATCTAATTTAGAATTGTTCTAAGAATCTTAAATCTCCGCTGTTAAATAATCTGACATCATTGATTCCGTATTTTAACATTACCAATCTATTTAAACCAAAACCAAACGCAAAACCAGAATATTTTTTTGAATCAATGCCTCCTGCTTGCAAAACATTTGGATGAACCAAACCAGCGCCAAGAATTTCCAGCCAGCCGCTTTTTTTACAAAGACGGCATCCTTTACCATGACAAACAAAACAACTAAATTCGCCATTAACTCCTGGTTCAACAAATGGATAAAATTTTGGCCTTAAACGCAATTTTGTATCAGAGCCATATAAAAATTGTCCCATAGATTCCAGTACGCCTTTCATCTGGCTAAAATTTATATCTTTATCAATCATTAATCCTTCAAATTGATAAAAAGTGTGTTCATGCCGAACATCAGTTGCTTCATTTCTAAACACTCTGCCAGGAACAATACATTTTAACGGCGCGCCATATTTTTGCATTGCTCTTGCCTGAATATTGGAAGTATGAGTTCTCATTACTAAATCATATTCGCCTTGTTTATTTTTATGATCAATATAAAAAGTATCTTGCATGTCTCGGGCTGGATGATGTTTTGGCATATTTAATGTTTCAAAATTATAATAATCAGATTCTAATTCCGGGCCATCTAAAACCATAAATCCCATTGAAGCAAATAAATCCTCTAATTCATTTTGAATAATTGTAATCGGATGCAAATGACCTTTTGATATTTTTTCTCCTGGTAAAGTTACATCTATATTTTTTTTCTCAACTGTATTTTTTGCAATCACGTTTTTTATTTGCTCAAATTTTTCAACTAATTCTTTTTTAATTTCATTTGCCAATTTTCCAATTTCTTTTTTTTCTTGTTCAGTCAAATCTTTTAAACAACGCAAAATTTTAGTGAATTCGCCTTTGCGTCCTAAGTATTTTATTTCCAAGTCGCGCAAAACATCAAGATGTTTGATCTCGTTTAATTTATCAAATATTTCTTGTTTTAATTTTTGTAATTTATTTTGCATAAAATTAATAATCAGTCTCTTCTTCTATTTTTTTTATTTCTTTTTCTTTTAAATTGTCTAATTCTTCTTTAAACATATCCTCTAAATTTTCTGCTAAAGCATTTGGTTCTGAAAAAATATTCCTAATTCTTTCAAGAGCTCTGTCTTTAAATTTTAATAAATCTAATTTTGGATTTTTTAATTCAAAGATTTTTATTTGCTCGTTAAAGTTTTCCGCTGTTTTTATGAATTTTTCTATAGTGTCTATTTTTTCTTCTACTGTTTCCATTTGAAATTGTTGTAATATTGTTTTCTTTTTATCTTCTTCTTTTGTTTCTTCTGAATATAGAATATTAAATAATGTCATATAATCAACTCCCGTTTTATTTTTAAAGTAAAGTTTTAATAATAACATTGGAAATTCATTATAAATATTTTCCATTTTATTTGAATTAACTGTAACGCTATCTGTTTTTGGTTGAGCATTTTTAAAATCAAAACTTTGTTCAATAATTTCCATCATTTTTTCCCAATCTTGTTCATTAAAAGTAAAATTTTTATTTTCTAGTGCTGTTTCAAAGTCTTTTAATATAGGCTCTGTAAATTCTGCATTTTTTGAACCATCTATAATTTTTTTAATTTTTTCATCTTTTTCAAAAATTGTTTCTAAAGATATAAAATCCTCTTGTTTTGGTTCTAATTCTTTTATTTGAGGGCGTTTAATAATTCGTTCATATGCGGACAAAAAATTTTTTTGTATCATATTTTAAAATTAAAAAATAAAACTGTCTGCATAAAATTTACGCTTTTTTTATAAAAAGTCAATTTAAATTTTGACTTTTCATCTTAAAATAATATACAATCAATATATTGCATAATTAGTCAGAGTATACTGTCAAAATCGAATTTCAGACTGTCGGAAGTTCAACTTCCGAATGTTTAAATTTATATGACGCAAATTAAAATTCAACAATGCCAAAACTGCGAAAAAGAATTTATTGTTGAGCCGGAAGATTTTGAATTCTATGAAAAAATCAAAGTTCCCGTCCCAACCTTTTGTCCGGAGTGTAGGATGATAAGGAGATTTGTTTGGAGAAATGAATTATCTCTTTATAAAAGAAAAAATGATTTATCAGAAGAAAATATTATTTCTGTGATTTCTTCTGACAAACAATATAAAATTTATGATCAAAAACATTGGTGGTCAGATAATTGGGATGCGATGAATTATGGTCAAAACTATAATTGGAACAAATCATTTTTTGAACAGTTTAGAGAATTATTAAAAGATGTTCCAATGATCGCTTTAGTTAATGGCAATGCAATAAGAAGTGAATATTGTCAACATGGCTTTAATAGTAAAGATTGTTATTTAATGTCAGCTGGTTTAGACAATGAAAATATGATGTATTCAAATCGTGTTTGGAGCTGCGCTGATTCATTAGATGTTTATATTGGATCTAATATTCAACTTTGTTACGAAACCATTAATTGTCGCGAATCTTATTGTCTTTTTTACAGCAGAAATTGCCGTAATTGTCAAAATTCAAGTTTTCTTTTTGATTGTGTAAATTGTAATGATTGTTTTGGATGCGCTAATTTGCGTAATAAATCATATTTTATTTTTAATAAGCCTTATTCAAAAGAAGAATATAAAAAGAAAATACAAGAGTTTAATTTAGGAAGCTATAAAAATTTTTTAGAAATTCCAGAAAAATTTC
>CAYHOD010000095.1:0-2951 GCA_964358215.1 uncultured Gammaproteobacteria bacterium
AACAAGGAAATGGTTTTGTTTTTAAAAGACATTGGAAAGAAGATTTATTAATTGCCATTGCGCGAGCTTTGGAAAATTACAAATATTCAAAAACATGGGAATATTTAGTAGAAAAAGCAATGAAACAATCGTATTCATGGGAACTTCCGGCAAAAAAATATATTGATTTATTTAGAAAAGCAATCAAAACCCGGTAAAAATATAGATTATAGGAAGTTGAACCTCCTATACTTATAAATTTATTTTCCGCAACATTTTTTGTATTTTTTTCCGCTGCCGCATTGACAAGGATCATTTCTGTTAATTTTATTATTTTTAATTAAATTTTTCTTACACAGAACATCAAAAATATTATAATTTAATCTTTCTCTACAATTAATTTCAAATTCCAAAGCTTCTTTATTTTTTATTTTTTTCAAATTTTCCAAAGTATATTCAAACTCTCCCTTAAAAAAAGTTTTGTTTTCTATCCAAGTTTTATTCTCTTGATAAAATTTTTCCAAAATTTCAATTCCATTGATTGATTTTATGTTTTTTAAAGTAGAAATTAAAAAATCTGGCAAATCAGCGCCATCAAAACTATCAAATTTATTTTTTTTCTTCTTGGCTTTTTCCCAATATTTTTTATTTTGAAAAAGATTTAAAATAAACTTTTCTATTTTAGAATGATATTTAGGCAAAGTCCATCCTAAAATTTCAGCAGCGCCTACCTTGCTTCCATAAGAATCAACAGAAGAAAGAATTACTTCAAAAAGATTATTAATTACTTCTGGATATTTATCGCTTAATTTAGCTAATCCATGACTAACATTTTCTCTTAAAGCATCTCCGTCATAATCTAATAAATTAATAAAAAAAGAAATAGCATTTTTTGATTCTATTTCAGTTAAAATTAAAGCTGCATGACAAGGAGCATAAAATATTTCTCCATAAATTTCTTCATCCGGAAAGCGAATTAAACCAATAAGCATTGTTTCAAGAATCTTTCCATTTGCTAAAATATCTTCAAGCACAGATTTTTCTATGTATTTTTCGGATTTAATAAGATATTGAATCATAAAATGAGCAAGAATACAATCAAATATCGGCGCTTCTTTAATTATTTCTCTTAATTTAAAATATTTTTTTTCTAATTCTTCTAATTCTTTTTCAGAAATATTCCCTTCAAATTTGTAGGTCCTTTTAGCCCGATCAAAAGCTTGTTGAAAAAATCCAGCTGCTAAATCTAAATTACCTTCTTCAAAATGAAAACGAGCTATACTCTGATAAGCCTTCCAATTATAGGGATGATTTTCTATCCAATAATAACAAATATATTCTTCCATGTCTTTATCTCCTTTTTTTCGATATTTTTTTAATAATTTTTCTAAAGCTTGATCATCTGACAATTTATTTAATTTCAAAAAATCTTTAGTAAAAATTCTAAAAATTTCTTTCTCATTTCTTAACTGAAAAATATTTTTTGGTTTTTTAAAAAAATTCCAAAACATAATGAATTCGCATTATAAAAGCGCGCTAAATTTTAATATAAATTTTCTAAATTCCAATAATAAATTTTTTCTTTCTTTAAAAAGTTTTTTAATTTTTGGATCGGTTTGTCTAATGTAAAAATTCCAAAATATTCTTTTCTGTTATTTAAATTCCATTTTACGTTCTTGGCTTTTTCTTTTAATTCTTGGATTAATTTTAAATTTATTCTTTTTGAGTTTAATTTGCATTCTCCAAAAAATATTTCTTTTGTTTTCGCGTTAGCGCAAACAATATCAATTTGATTATTTTTTCTTGTCCAAAAAGATCCAATTTGAGTAAAATTGAATAAAAATTTTTCATTTTTATTTTTTTCAACCAATAATTCTTTAATTAATTGCTCAAAAACAAATCCTTCTAAATTTGTTAAATCTTTTAATGTAAAATTTAATGCTTCTTTGTAATTTCCGCTTTCAACTGTTGCTTTTTGGCTTGAAACATATCTAAACCAAAAACGAAAAAAATTATCAGATACATTATAAGATCCTAATTTAGAAAAATGTCTATTGGTAAAAATTGGAATTCTTCGTTCGATTAATTCGTAATATTTTTCTAATTCATCTAAATAAATCCCCAAACTATTATTGAGAATGCCGGTAATATTAACAATTTCAGATCTTTTTGTTTTTCCTCGAGCTATCGCCTCTAAAACAGAAAAATAATTTTGATAATTTTTGCCAAATTCTTCCACTAAAATAGATTTTCCTTCTTCTGCCAAAATAGCGTCTTGCTCAAAAAATAATTTTTCTAAAATCTTATCTAATTTTTTTCCTTTTAAATTTTTTTCTTCAATAAGTTCTAAATACTTTGGAACTCCGCCAAATATAGAATAAAAATGCAAAATATTTGACGGTGAATATAATTTAAAATTTTTAAGTATTTTAATAACCCAATTTATCGAAATATATTTTATTTGAAATTTGTTTATAGCTCGACCAAAAAGAGGTTCTGAAGAAGAAAAAAATATTTTCTTCATTAATGTGTGCATTGATCCAATAAAAAATAAAGAGATTTTGCTTTTTTCTTTGTTTAAATCCCAATATTTTTGAAAAAGAGAAAAAACACTCGAATCAACATATTGAAAATTTTGAAATTCGTCAAAAATAACTATTAAAGATTGTTTTTGAGAAAATTGAAATAAAAATTTAATTAAATCTTCAAATGAATTAATTTTACTTGGAATAATTAAATTTAATTTTTGTTGAAGCTCTTTAGTAAAATCTTCTAATAAAAATCCCGAGGTTTTTTTAGCAATAAAAAAATAAAGAACATTTTTATGTTTTTTTGTCGCTTCTAAAATTAAGCGAGTTTTACCAATTCGACGTCTGCCAAAAATAGTCGTAAATTGAGCTCTTTTTTGTCCTAATAAACAAATTTCTTTTATTTGTTTTATTTGTTCTTGACGATTAAAAAATTTCATAATA
>CAYHOD010000096.1:0-2931 GCA_964358215.1 uncultured Gammaproteobacteria bacterium
TCTTATATATTAACTATATAAGATTATATAAGATTAAAAAATTTATGTCAAAATAATAATAGAATTCAACAAATAAAAAATCAAGCCTATCAAAAATTTCAAGCTTGATTTTTTAATCTTATAATAGCTAATTTTATTGGTCTAAAACTTTTCCATTTTTTTCTAATTCTGCAAGTCGTTTTGTTGCCGCATCTTTTAATGAAAACCCTATTCCATTACTTTTATCATCTAAGGTATTAACTAAATCCTCCAAAGTAGCTTTATTATTTAATTTTTCTCTCTTCTATTTTTTGTCTATTTATTTAAAAGCGTTAGGCGAAATTTAGATTATTCTTTTGCCCATAAATCCAAAAATAGTTTTATAATTTTTTTCTCCAAAAAGTATTGGATAAAAATTATCCTCTGCAAAAAGATAATTATTACCATTAGTGGCAAAGGCTTCATTTTTACAAATTAATTTATAATTTTTTATTTTTTTTAATAATCTATATCCTTTTGGTTTATTAATTTCAGAAATCACATTAAAATATTTTGTAATTATTTTTTGTTTTGGCAATTTAATATAAATAATACCAAGATAACAAAATAATTTTTTGATATCAGCGATAATCTTTTTTAATATACAAAGATTATTATCTTTCCCATATTCAAATGCAATACCAATTTTTGCTTGAGAAATCAATGCTTTATCTTTTGTTACATTCATAACTAATACATATCTAGGTTGTATCGCCTTAACATATTTTAAAGTATTATAGTCAAGTTTGGTGACAATAATTGTATCTTTTAATTCACTTTTTGTAGAATGAATATCAATTACAATGTCTGCAGATTTTATAATAGGAGATAATTTATAAGCAAGTTTTTCTTCATAATTACCATTTTTTCTGCCAGGAAAAGATCTATTAAGATCCTGATTTATAAATTTTTTATGGAATTTAAACGCTTTCTTATTAGCAATTTGAATAATAAGAATATTTTTATTAATTTTTAATTTTTTTATTTCTTTTGCAACCTTTAAACCAATTTTTTCATCGCCATGAGTTAAAATGTTAAGTATTATTTTCATATTTATTTAGCATTAATTTTTTTTGATAATAAATATAAGTGAGAATCATTACTAATAATCCTCACTTATATTATCATATTTTAAATACGTTCTGACAAGCACGAACGTATCCAATAATTTCTTTAATGTTTGGTGTCGCGCCAAACATCCGGAACTCAATAGTTTTAGTGGAAGCCTTGTATCGAACAAGATCCCACACATTTTTCTCTCCCCCTTTTGAAGCGATATATTCCATCACTTCTAAGAAGTTAACAAACTTTGGAGGAATACAATTAGTTCCTGCCATTGTTTGATAATTCTTAATTCTTTTGAGGTTTGAATGATCCCCGATCCGAATCAATTCATTGATGATTTTTTTTCGGCAAATATTCAAAACCCGTACCACTTCTGTCTCATCAAATACAGAAATGTGTACGTGAATCGCAGCAACTATTGAAGCCGCAATTTTTTTATCATTTGAAATTGACGTCCAAATTTCTTGATGACGTTTATCAAATGAATTAACCTCAAATGCAACAACCCTGTTCTTTTCTATAAATTCTGAATTGTCATATGACAATTCAAGGCCGTTAGCTGCTTCTAACAAAATTCCATCATTTATTAAAAGTGCTTTTTGAAGCTTTTTGAAGTCAGAACAGGGCGGTGTCCTGTCTTCAATTTGTCCAGCAAAAAGTTCATACGTGAACAAATTGCTGGATATCCCTTGCTCACGAGCAATTTGATGCACCCGTGGAAGCAAGTCGTCAATCGCCGAAACAACTTTTTTTTGAACGTTTATAATAAAACGCTCCCTTTCTATTCCAAAGGTTCTCATTTTTTCCTCCTTTTTTAAAGAACAAATTCCAGTACGTTGATTTTCGTGCTGGTGATTATATATATTTTGCAAAAAATATCCAGTCATCAACACAAACAAAAAACTCCTCTCGCAAAATCCGAGAGAAGTTTTAATGACTGGGTTTATAAAAAATATATTAAGCCAAAATAAAACTAGGACTTTGCGAATAAATTCTCAAAGTCCACCACCAGATCAAATTATTTTTTAGATTAATTTTTTGCATAAATTATTTTTCATTTTTAATACTTTCCAAAACCCGCCTTTTTTATCGCGTAATTCTCGCGATCCGCGAGTTATTGTGGCAATACTAACTTTTAAATTTTTTGCTATTTCTCTTTGGGAAACGCCTTTTGATAATTGTTTAATAATTTGCCAACGAATAATAATCTCTTCAAATTCTGTCGGAGTTAAAATGTCTTTTATAAATTCGTCCATCAACTTGGGATTTTTAATATTAGCAAGCAGGTTTATTAATTCTTGTCGATATTTTAAATTCATAATTATGTACTATTGTAATAGTACATCATCCCTTTATCAAATTAATAAATTTGTGTCAATTGATAATTGTGGATAACTTAATTATTTCAAATACTTCCTCCCTTTTAACTTCTCCGGCAGATATTCTTGCGATTCTTTATAATTAAAATCAGGGCTGTATTTATAGTCTTTGCCATAATTCAAATCTTTCATTAATTTGGTTGGTCTGTTACGTAAATGCAAGGGCATTAATAAAAAAATTCAGCTTTTTTTTATTTATTTTTTAATATCATTAAAATTGAATTTATTCAATCCGTCATATATTTCCTCATCTTTCAATTCTTCAACAAAATATATGCTTAACAAATCTTTTTGTTTCTCTTGTTTTGCTATTTTCCAATTGTTTAAAATATTTGTTTTATTTATAGTTTTTCTAATTTCTTTTTGTTTTACTAAATCTAAAACTTCTTCAAAATTAATCCCTATTTTTCTCATAATCATAATAATCTCTGTATCTCGCGCGATCATTCATTGCTCTAATTTTTTCTGC
>CAYHOD010000097.1:0-2892 GCA_964358215.1 uncultured Gammaproteobacteria bacterium
ATTTGATAACCCTTTGGCAAGTCCGGATAAAAATAATTTTTCCGATCAAACTTGGAAAATTCAGCAATTTTTCCGTTTAAAACAAGTCCCATCAAAATAGTCCATTCCATCGCTTTTTTATTTGCTATCGGTAATGTTCCGGGAAATCCCATACAAACCGGACAAACCGTTGTGTTTGGCGGTTGATTTTCTCCAGAATTATCGCAACCACAAAACATTTTAGATTTGGTTTTTAATTGTATATGAATTTCTAATCCAATAATTGGGAGAAACATAAAAAAACATTTTAACATTAAAACATTATAGCATTATAACAGAAGAATTTTTAATCATTATTTTTAAATAATAGCAAAATAAATCAATATTTGTCAATAAAAATAACAATTGACAGCGCTTTAATTCCTGCCAAGGATTAAGACGAATAATGTAATTGATTCAAATACAATAGAACTCTGTTTAATATTTTTAAATGGGCAAGATTAATAAAAGATAGAGCATCAATTAAACCGCATCTTTTACTGGATTTGAAAAGAAATATACCCTTTTTTTCCATATATCAAGCGGAAAAATGTATGATGGATTTTTTCTTGGTATGATTAAATTGGAAACTGAAGCTTATTATATTTCAGTGCGTAACTCCTAAACATTTGAAAATTAAAGCTTTTTGGGGTTATTCTGAAAATCTGGTTAAAACTCAAATCTGCATAGCAGTTTGTTAATATCTTTTAGTCGCTATTATTAAAAAAACAACTACAAATCAAAAGAAATTTATACGAAATTCTACAAATTTTGAATGTTTCACTTTTTGATAAAGTCCTTTAAATAAGCTAATTTCTGAGTTAAGCTTCAAATTATTGAAGAACATTTTCAAGAACAGCGTAGTTTATGGGATTTTAAGTGAGACACTAGTATTTTTAAGGTACAAATAGTCAAGTATCAACTTGACCATCCTCTTAATACACATTACCTAAAAATAAAAAAGCAAGCGCTTTTATATGATTTTTATCGATTCAATTTTTTATTTTTATTTTTTTAATATTTTTTGATTTTTCCAAATCCATAGAATAATTAAAATATAAAGCCAAAATACAATTAGCCAATGAATTTCTATTTTTATAGCGGCATATTGAATTTCGGAAAAAAGTTTAATAGTTTTAATTTCATAGGCTAAAAATATCCAAGCAAAAAATCCAATAATTTTGCCTAACCAAAGCCAAAAAAAACTAATTGTTGTCGCAATAAAGCCCCAAAGTATAGATAAAGGAACAATTGGCAAAATAAGAACATTGACAATCGGGGCTATTAAGGAGAGTTGCCCAAAATTATAAATAATAATTGGAAAAGTCATAATTTGAGCTGAAATAGTCATTAAAAGAGATTCTCTAAATTCTAAAATATTTGAAATTTTATAAAATCCTTTTTGAAAAAGAATAGGGGAGACATAAATAATTCCTAAGGTCGCCAAAAAAGATAATTGAAAACCAATGTCATAATGTAAAATTTTTGGATTGAATAAAAGCATTAAACAAGCGGTAAAAACTATTGCATTGGTAATATTTTTTAACCGACCAATTTTTTTAGACAATAGAACCAAAATTCCCATAATTGCGGCCCGGACAACCGAAGCCTCGGCGCCTGTCAAAAATACAAAAAAAATAATTCCGATAATAGTCAGCCAAAAACTTAAAGATCTGGAAAAATATAATCCATAAAATAAATTCATTAAAAGAATGCAAAGAATTGTAATATTGTAACCAGAAAGCGCGATTAAATGAGTTGTTCCGGTGATATTAAAAGAATTTATAAGTTGAGTCGGAATATTTTTTTGATCTCCAATTAAAAGTCCGGTGAGAAAAGAAGATTCTGGAAAAGATAAAGTGTCAATAATTTTTTCTTTAAATTTATTTTTAATAAAAAATAAATTTTTTTGAATATAATTTCCTTTATTTTTAGCTAAAAATTCTATCCCGCACCTTTCAGAATGTCCAGCAACTTGCTGCGAGGATAAACTGTATGAAGAAATTTTTCCAGTAGGAGCCAATATTCCGCAGGAAGGTACGGGATAAATTTTAGGATAATAAGCAATTGAATTTATATTATATTTTGACAAATAATTTTTATAAGAAAACTCTTTAGAATTAAAAGGAGTTGTTAATTTTGTTTTAATCTTTAATTCATCGCCGTATTGATAATCTGACGCAAAAGGAGAAAGATGAAGTAAAATTTTTTCTTTAATTAATTTAACGTTTTGATTTAAAATTTCATGAACTTCAAAAATAATTTTTTTAGAATTTTTTTTATTTCCTAAATCATTAATAACAATTCCCTTTAAAATTATTTCTTGTTTTGTGTCATTATAAATTTGCAAAGCGTATTGTTTTGAAAAACTTTTTTGAAAATAAAAAATTCCAAAAATTAAAGACAAAAAACAAAAACCAATGATTGTCATTTTAATATTAAAAAATTTATTTTTGTTCCAACTTAAAATTTTTTCATTTTCTCGCGGCCATAAAAAAATAATCCAAAAAATTCCAAAAATAAAAATTCCTTCTAAAATATTAGAAGGAATTTTTATGTAAGGGCTGATAAAAATACCTGAAATAAAAGCTAAACAAATAAAAAGAAAAATTTTTGATTTTCTCATAAATTTAAATTAGCTTGTAGTGGTTGATGGCAAAATGAAAGGTACCACTTAAAATTTGATATATTTAATATAGTTGATAAAATATATAAAACATTTATTTACTAACGGTTATTGGCAAAAATTATTCAGCCCAAGATGTCATTTCGACTGGAGCGAGCCCCTCGACTTTGCTCGGGGCAGGCTCCGTGAGCGGAATGGAGAAATCCCTTTATTTTAAAGTCTTATTTATAAATTGTAGTTTAAGGGAT
>CAYHOD010000098.1:0-2846 GCA_964358215.1 uncultured Gammaproteobacteria bacterium
AGCTTTGGCATCGCAAATGCATGTGCGGAGGTCGAACCTCAGACAATGGAATTTATAAAAATACAATTGAACATTTTCATGGAAATAATCCGTGTCCAAATGAATTTGAAACAACTTATGCTCCAGACAGACCAGAAATAGTTTATTGCGAGAAATGTTATCTAAGCGAGGTTGTTTAAAAAAATTGCTTGCCCCGTAGAAAATGAGCGAAGCGAATTTTCCTTCGGGGTTTATTGTGAAAAGTGTTATTTAGCAGAAGTGGTGTAAATCAGCTTGTAGCTTCTTAGCTGGTAGCTTGTAGAAATGATAAAATTTTAGATTTAAGAGGCGATTAAAGCTGAGAGATTAAAGATTTATTTTAAAATTGAATCAATCATTAAAAATTATTTAAAATTTTGCCTATTTTATACAAAGGATTGTATTTTTTTTAAACTGTGTTAAGCTGAACAATATTCTAATATTTTAACATTATTTTTATGAATTTAATTCCAACTGTTATTGAAAAATCAACGCACGGCGAAAGGGCCTATGATATTTATTCAAGACTTCTTAAAGAAAGAATAATTTTTTTAGGAGACACCATTGACGACGATGCGGCCAATATTGTTATTGCTCAACTTTTATTTTTGGAAAGTGAAAATTCAAACAAGGATATAACATTATATATTAATACGCCAGGCGGTTTAGTCACGGCCGGAATGGCAATTTATGACACAATACAATATATTAAATGTGATGTTTCTACTATTTGTATTGGTTTAGCAGCAAGTATGGGGGCTACATTATTAGCCGCCGGAACCAAAGGAAAACGTTTTGCCTTGCCAAATTCTGAAATTTTAATTCATCAAGTTATGGGCGGCGCAGAAGGGCAAGCAATTGATATAAAAATTAAAGCAGAACATATTTTAAAAATCAAAGATCGTTTAAATAAAATTTTAAGCAAACATACCGGCCAATCTTTAGAAAAAATAGAACAAGACACTGATAGAGATTACTATATGTCAGCCGAAGAAGCAAAAGAATATGGAATCGTTGATAAAATTATAAAATAAAAATATTATAATATCGCAACATTTTTTATGTTTTTAAATTTAAATTTTATGCCTTTAATTTTAACAAAAAAATATTATGACAATAAATTTATTAACATGGATTTTATTATCCATTGGATTTTTATTAGGTTTAATAGCGGGTTATTTTCTTAGAAAAATTATTAAAGCCAGGCAAATAAATTCAGCTGAAATAAAAGCAGAAAATTTAATAACAGTCGCTAAAACAAAACAAAAAGAAATATTATTTCAAGCAAAAGATAGAGCCATAAAAATTATTGAAGAAGCTCAGACAGAAGAAGAAGAAAGAAGAAAAGAAATGGATCATTCTCAAAAAAGATTAGAAAAAAGAGAAAGCTTGTTTGATCAAAAATTATTAGGATTAGAAGACAAACATCAAAAACTTCAGGAAAAAGAGACTCATTTAGAAAAAATAAAACTGGAAATTAATAAAATAAAAGAAGAGCAATTAGATAAATTGGAAAAAATTTCCGAGCTTACTTCAGAACAAGCAAAAGATACTTTACTAAAAATAGTAGAAAAAAATATCAAGGAAGATTTATTTCAAAAAATGAGAAGGACAGAAGAAGAAGGGATGGAAGAAATAAGGGAAAAAGCTAAGAAAATTTTAACTTTAGTTATTGAACGTTGCGCTTCTTCTCACGCGGCTGAAATAACCACCACAATTGTTAATGTTCCTAATGAAGAAATGAAAGGAAGAATTATTGGAAAAGAAGGAAGAAATATCAGGGCATTAGAACAATTATTAGGAGTAGAATTAATTATAGATGATACGCCAAACGTTATTTTAGTTTCGGGTTTTAGTCCTATTCGTCGACATTTAGCAAAAAAAGTTTTAGAAAAATTAATTTTAGATGGACGAATTCAGCCGGCTAGAATTGAAGAAACTGTTGAAAAAATCAAAGAAGAATTATCAGCGGAAATTAAAAAAATTGGAGAAGACGCGACATACGAAGTGGGTGTTGCCGGCTTGGATCCAAAATTAATTCAAATTATCGGTCGTTTAAAATATCGAACCAGTTATGGACAAAATGTTTTGGTTCATTCTATTGAAACAGCTCATCTTTCTGCTTTGTTAGCTTCTGAATTGGGAGCAAATATTTCATTGGCCAGAAAAGGAGGATTTTTACATGATATTGGGAAAGCCGTTGATCAAGAAGTTCAGGGAACTCATCCGGAAATTGGAAAAGAATTGGCTAAAAAATTTAATCTGCCAGAAGATATTTTAACAATTATTAGCACTCATCACGATGATCATCCGCCAATTTTGGAAGCGGTAATTGTTAAAATAGCAGATGCCATTTCAGGCGCTCGTCCCGGAGCGAGAAAAGACACTTTAGAAAATTACATGCAAAGATTGGAAGATTTAGAAGCGGTGGCAAATTCTTTTGAAGGAATAGAAAAATCATACGCTATTCAAGCCGGACGGGAAATTCGAATTTTTGTTTCTCCGGATAAAATAGATGATTGGCAAGCGGTTAAATTAGCTAAAAATATTGCCACTAAAATTCAAGAAGAATTAAAATATCCCGGAGAAATTAAAGTAACAGTTATTAGAGAAAAAAGAATAACAGAATACGCGAAATAGGAAATAAAAAACATAAACGCAAAATTTAAAATAAGAATCAAATCAAAAATGCGCAAAGGTTCGACCTCTGACAATGGAATTTACAAAAATACAATTAAACATTTTCATGGAAATCAAATGTCACTAGTTGTACATTAATATTTGTTTAGAAAATGCGATTAGTTTATCGAAAAATAAAATAATTATTA
>CAYHOD010000099.1:0-2796 GCA_964358215.1 uncultured Gammaproteobacteria bacterium
ATAAATTTGGTATTTCCACTTAATGAATAAAAAATAACTAATTTGTTCATATTTTTTTCTTTTTTAAAATCATTATTTGTCATAATATTTTTTATTTAAATTTTATTTCTACAAAAAATTTCTAATGTTTCTGGTCGCATTCTATCAGCCAGCAACGATTGATCTTTTTGTATAAATTAATTATTTAAAGCGTCTGCGATAAGTGTTTGTGTATTCTAAGGTGGTCCCGTTTGTTTGGACAGATTATTTTTCAATTTGAGATACCCTTGGCATGACAATCAACTGACCTCGCAGCAAAGCTGCGAGGTATGACGAGTCTTATTTAACCTTGAATTACAAAATGCAATTTTTAACAAAAATTAACAACTAAATTTAGGCAATACAAAAAAATACTTGGATTTTCCAAATTTAGTTGTTAGTTGAGCAAATTATAAAATTTACAAACATTAAGACAAATTATTTTTTTAATTAAGCGATTTGATAAGCCAGCAAACTGTAAATATAGTTAGCTAAATATCCAGTTACTGATCTTGGTAGACTTGTTATCAATCCATAAAACATTTTGAGATTTCTGAAATTAAAAAACGATAAAATTTTTCTTTTACTAATTCAAAACCGCCAACTGATTTTTTCGCCCAAAATTCCCTACAATTTGGTCACCGAGCAAAGCGAGGTAAGCTTCCACAGCTTGCAATTTCCTTTCTGGTGCCCTTGGCAGGAATCGAACCTGCATCACGAGCTCCGCAAGCTCACGTTTTATCCATTAAACTACAAGGACGAAATGTAATGTTTGGAGGTCGGACCTCCAAACATTACATTTTAATTATTTTTCCAAATTTTTCAGAAAATGATTCTTCTTCTTGTTCTAAATCTTCTCTTAAGTATTTTAATAAAATTTCTCTAATTAAAACAGGATTTTGATTTTCTAAAGGAATTATCACATTTGGTTTAATAAAATTTTTAAATTTAAAATAAAGATTTTTTGTTTCTGGAATATGATAAATAATCCAAAAATTTTCCAATTCTCTCCAGGAATAAAAATTCTCTGATATTCGAATTCCTGTTTCAATAATCTGAAATTTTATTGTCATTGGGTCTTTTAAATCAAATAAAGCTAAAATCGTTCCGATTAAAATAATAATAATGGCAAAAAGAAAATTTTGAGTAAAAATCGCGAAAAGTAATAACCCAATTACTACCGCTATCATTAAAATATACCATTTTTGACTTCGCTCGTGTTTTATAAATTCTGGAAAAGTCCAGACAGCCAAAGTCTTTTCTTGATTTTTTTGTATCATAATAAAAAATTAAAAATAAATTATTTTTTTAATATTTTTAAAAACTGTTTTGTTCCTCTTTGTAATATAAATCCTTGATCTGAAATTAGTAAATCTTTCTCTTCAGTAACAACATTGCCGTTTATTTTTATTCCTTTTTGATTAATTAATCTTCGCGCTTCGTTTTTACTTTGCGCTAATCCGCTTTTGAAAAGCAGTTCAATTATATTTAATTTTTGTTCAGAAACTTTAAATTCTAAAATTTTATCGGGAATTTGTTTTTTTTGCACTGTATTTTCAAAATATTTTTGCGCTTCTTGCGCGCTTTTTATTCCTCTGATTGTTTTAACTATTTCAAACGCCATTATTTTTTTGTATTGAATTGGATTCTCCCCGTTTTTTAATGATTTTTCAATATTTTTAATATCATTCATTGAAATATCAGTTAATAATTCCAGTCCGATTAAAATTTCTGAATCAGAATAAGACATTGCTTTGCCATACATATCTTCTGCTTTGTCGCTTAAATTAATGCCGTTACCTTTTGTTTTGCTCATTGTAATGCCGTCTGGCGCGTTCATCATTTTATTTACGCGAATAAATTTTTCTTTATTCAAATATTTTTTTTCTAAATCGCGACCAACTAACATATTAAATGTTTGATCCGCTCCACCTATTTCTATGTCAACTGCCATTGCCACAGAATCATATCCCTGCATCAAAGGATAAATAAGTTCCTGTAAAAAAATATCTTTATCATTTTTAATTCTTTTTTTAAACAAATCGCGCGCAAGCATTTGTGAAACTGTCATATGTGACATTAATTTTATTAAGTCATTAAGTCTGAATTTTGAAAACCATTTGTAATTTTGTTCAAAACGCACAGGATTTTTTCCTTCAAAATCAATTAGCTGTCCAGCTTGTTTTTTCCATCCAGCCATATTTTTTTTAATAATTTCATCTGATAATATTGTGCGCGTTGAATCTTTGTCAGGATCTCCGACTTTAGCCGTATAATCGCCGACTAAAAATATTATTTCATGTCCAAGTTCTTGCAAAATTCGTAAAGCGCGAATACCAATAGCATGCCCAACATGCAAGTATGGCCCGCTTGGATCAAAGCCCTGATAAATGCGTAGACGTTCGCCTGACATTAATTTTTTGCGCAAAGTATCAGTGGTTGGATAAATATTTTCAACTCCACGAGTTAATAATTCTTCAATTTGTTTTTTATCACAATTTGTCATATAATTATAACTAGCTTGTAGCTAGTAGCTTTTTAGCTTGTAGAAAAAATAAATAACTGCAATGAAAATGTCAACCGCTATTTATTTATGCAAATCAAGCTAATAGAAAAATAATAATCTTTTTTTATTTTTTTAGCAATTTAAATTTATGAATAAAAATATAATTATATCAGATCCCGAAAAATTAAAAAAAACTATAAAAGCAGTGGTTAAAGAGGGTTTTGAGAAAATTCATATTTTATCTGATTTTGACAAAACTTTAACTCGCGCAT
>CAYHOD010000100.1:0-2764 GCA_964358215.1 uncultured Gammaproteobacteria bacterium
AATTTAGTAAGCTGTGCATTCCGCTGGAGTCCCCTGCGGGAGACTCCAGCGGGACTAATATGCATAAATTTTGTTATGACAAATTTTATAGTAATATTAAATTTGTCTTGACAAATTTAATGGGTATATTAAATAAAACATAACCCTGAAATTTCAAATGTTAGGTTTGACTTTTCATGGATAATAAAATAAAAATTATGCTTCTATAAAATGAATTAGCCAAACCGCTTATTAAAAAACATAACCAGCTAAAGCTGGGAAAATAAAAACCTTTGTTTACCCCACTTTAGTGGGCTATTTAAAATTAAATCATTCCATTCTCCGTAGCAGGGCTACTGCGAAGGACGAATAAAAATTATTTATAAAATATGAAAGAATTTGAAATATCGCCAAAAAAACAGAAGACGGAAAAATAATTTTATTATACAGAAACTTGACTTTTGGTTTTCTCGTGCTAAAATATAAGCGCATTATATTGAATAATTTGTTTTTACTCTATTAAAGATTTTTTTTATTCTATTTTATTTAGCAGAGCAGGCAAATTTTTTAAAAACTATTATGGCTAAAGAAAAATTAATAAAAAGAGAAATATTTACAGAAATTAAAAATCATCTTAATAAAAAACAGATTTCTTTAATTACTGGTCCAAGGCAAGTTGGCAAAACAACTTTAATGAATGAATTAAAAAATTTTTTAGAATTGAACAATAAAAAAACTTGTTTTTTAAGTCTTGATTTTGAAAAAGATAAAAAATTTTTTGTTTCTCAGCACAGCCTTATTCAAAAATTAGAATTAGAATTTGGGAAGAAAAAAGGATATGTTTTTATTGATGAAATTCAAAAAAAAGAAAATTCCGGAGTTTTTTTGAAAGGGCTTTATGATATGAATTTGCCTTATAAATTTATTATTTCAGGTTCAGGCAGTTTAGAATTAAAGGAAAAAATTCATGAATCTTTAATGGGAAGAAAAAGAATTTTTGAAATGAACCCGATTAATTTTGATGAATTTATAAATTTTAAAACTAATTATTGTTATGAAAATAAATTAAACAAATTTTTTATCGTAGAAAAAGAATTAACAGAAAATTTTTTAAAAGAATATTTAAATTTTGGCGGTTATCCAGAAGTGGTGTTGGCTAAAAAACTTTCCGAAAAAATAAAGATTATTAATGAAATTTACCGCAGTTACATTGAAAAAGACATCTCTTATTTATTGGGAGTTAAAAACACAGAAGCGTTTAATTTATTGATTAAATTATTAGCTAGCCAGATTGGAAATTTGATAAATTATTCAGAAATTGCCAATACTTTAGGCATTTCAGTACAAACAATAAAAAATTATATTTGGTACGCGCAAAAAACTTTTGTTATTCAAAAAATCACCCCTTATTTTAAAAATAAAAGAAAAGAAATAACCAAATCGCCTAATATTTATTTTTATGATTTAGGCTTGCGAAATTATTCAGTTGATGTTTTTGGAAATTTAAACAGGCCGGATGAATTAGGTTTTGTTTTTCAAAATTTTGTTCTTAACGCTTTAAAAGATGAATCGCGTTTTAAAAATACAAAAATTCATTTTTGGAGAACAAAAGATAAAGCAGAAGTAGATTTTATCATTGAATCAGGTCGGGAAATTACACCGGTTGAAGTAAAGTATAAAAAATTTCAAAAACCAATTATTGAACGACCGATGAGAAATTTTATTGCTAAATATCAACCCAAAGAAGCTAAAATTATTAATTTAAATTTTAAAAAGAAAATAAAATTAGACAAAACAACAGTTCAATTTTTACCTTTTTATGAAAAATGCTAATTAAAATTAAAATTTTTAATCCCATAGGAGACTCCAACGGGACTAATATGCATCAAATTTTTGTTATGACAAATTTTATAGTAACATTAAATTTGTCTTGACAAATTTAATGGGTATATTAAATAAAACATAACCCTGAAATTTCAAATATGAAGTTTGACTTTTCATGGATGATAAAATTATAAATTATGTTTCTCTCTTTAAATTGGCTGAAGGATTTTGTTGACATTCCAAAATCCATAACGCCGGAACAATTAGGTTTAAAATTAACAATGCATACTGTTGAAGTTGATGGTATTAAAAAACAAGGTGAAAATCTTGAGAATGTTGTTGTTGGAGAAATTTTAGAAATTAAAAAACATCCTAACGCAGACAAATTAAGCATAGCTCAAGTCGATGTTAACGAAAAAAATTCGCGGCAAATTATTTTTGGTCAAATGCTTAAAGTGGAAATTGGACAAAAATTACCAGTTGCCTTAGCTCCCACGGTTTTGCCTGGCAATAAAAAAATTGAAAAAACAAAACTGCGCGGAGAAATATCAGAAGGAATGTTTTGTCTTGATCAAGAATTAGGATTATCAACAGAGAAAAAAAATAGTGGACATTTTTTTGACAAAAATATAAAAAATGGAATATCTATTATTGAAGTATTAAAATTAGATGATGTGATTTTTGAAGTTGATAATAAATCAATCACAAATCGTCCTGATTTGTGGGGACATTATGGAATGGCTCGGGATATTTCAACATTTTTAAATGTAAAATATAAAATTCTAGATTCCAAATTCCAATTTCCAAATAAATTCCAGATTCCAAATTCCAATTTCCAAATTAATGTTAAAGTGGAAAATTTTGAATTATGCCCTAGATATATGGCTGTTGCAATGGATGGAATAAAAATTAAACAATCGCCAGATTGGATGCAAAAAAGATTAAGCGCTGTTGGGATGCG
>CAYHOD010000101.1:0-2691 GCA_964358215.1 uncultured Gammaproteobacteria bacterium
TAAAATTTTGGTTATTGCAATAATCCAACAATTTCAAAGTATTGCTTTTTAAAATTTTTTCTTCATTATAAACTGGCAAACAAAATTCTATCAACATATATTTATAAAATTATTTTTTAGCGATTCCATAAACAGTTAGACCAAATAGAATTGGAACATTCCAATATATAAATTTATTTTCAAAATTCAAAATTCTAAATAATAATTCATTTAAATTTTTGTTTAAAATTTTTGTTTCTGATTCAGTTTCTTTTTTAATATATTTTTTTATTATTCTAATAATAAAAATTATTGGGAATAAAATTGAATTCCAATAATTTAATTTTATAATTTGAAAGCCTGCTTTTTCTAATTTTTGTAAAATATTTTTTTTACTATATCTACGATAATGACTCATATAAATATCATGCGGACCAAAAAGACACTGATAAGCCGGTATGGTAAAGAAAAAAAATCCATCTTTTTTAAGAGATTTAAAAATATTCTTTAAAGTAGTTTGATCGTTACGCAAGTGTTCAAGTACATCAAAACAACAAATGGCATCGTAATAATTATTTTGCAAATTATATTTTTCAATATCAGCTGTAATTATTTTATAATTTTGTTTTTGAATAAGTTTAATTGCGTCAAGGTTATTATCAAGCCCTATAACTTGTCCAAATTTTTTTAGTATTTCTAATTCTGTGCCTGTGCCACAGCCAATATTTAATATTAATTTATTTTGTTCACAATTTTTAAATTCAAAATTTAGCAAATTAAAAATTAAATTTTTCCTTGCTTTATACCAAAAGTGTAAATTTTGTTGATTTTGCAATTGAATAAAATCTTTATAGTCCATAAAATTATCTAAGAATAATATAATATAATATACCATATAAAGTTATACCGTAAAGAAAGGTAGTGTTTTTAAAATACGGTAAAAATAAACTATTCTTAAAATTTAAAATCAATAAAATTATTAATAAAATTAAATACCATGGCATTAACCAAGTAACAACCATCATTAAAAGAAGAGCATAAATAAAAAAGCTATATTTTACAACATTATTTTGAATTAATTTATAATAATTCAAAAATAATCTAATTATAATTCCGCAATAAAAAATTATAAATGTTAATCTGCTAATTATTTTAGCCCAATTAAAATAATTATTAATATTTAATAAAGAAAATAAACATGATAATATTGATATAATTATTGAGGAAAATATTACGCTTGAATGCGATAGTTGCGCTTTAATTCCTTGAAAAATTTTTAAATTATTCCCAAAAGGGGAAAAGAAAATTATTGGCATTATTATAACTATCGCAACAGCCGATAAAGAAAAATATAATTTTTCTTTATTATTTTTAAGCTTAAACAAAGGTATTAAAAAAAAGAAAGGTAAAAATATAATTGTATAAAATTTAATTAATACAGAAAACAAAAGAAAAATCCAAGCTAAAATATAATTTTTTATTTTATTTTGTTGTAAAAAGAAAAAAAGACTAATTAAAATAAAAAAAACAATTAAAACGTCATTATGACCATTTAAAGCAAATTCATATAAAATTAAAGGATTCCAAGCATAAAGAAAAATAGCTTTTATATTTTTTGAAATTTTGGAAATAAAATAGAAATTTAAAAAATTAATTACTATAAAAAATAACTTAAAAAGAAATAAAGTAAATAATAAACTATTATTTCCAATAAAACTTAATACGCTGCCAATAATAACCCAAAGTGGTCCATATACCATTGTGTGCATTGACCATTTATTTCTAATAATATGATAAAAGCTATCGTGAGTAAAAGTATCATAAGAGACGAAATATGGATTAGCTTGATATTCTGACAAAATTCTACTTTGATAAATGTAACTAAATATATCACTTGATCCAATTGGCCAAATAAATAATAAAGTTAAATTAAAGAGAGAAAAAAATATAAAAACTGTTTTGAGACTAATATTATTTTTAACAATCTGTTTATAGCTCAAAATATAAAAAATAAATATTAATAATAATAATCCAACTACTAACAAAAATAAATAATTATTACGGAGAGTAAGACTTTGATCGCCTAAATATTTTCTTAATGGTTCAATAAAATAAAAAGACAAATAAATTAATTCTGTTAATAATCCAAATAAAAAAAATTTTTGTAAAATTATTTTTTAACATAAATATTACTTATATTATCTTTATAAATTTCTTGCCATTCATTGGAATTATTTAAATAATCTCTTAAATAATTTTCATTCGCTTGCTTGTTAATTTCTTTTTCATCAAATCCTAAAAAATATTTTTCAAACCAATCAAATTTGTATTTTTTTTCTTTAATGTCCAATAAAACCAATTGAATATTATGTTCGTCTAATTTATTTTTTGTTTTTTCTTTGTCAAAAAAATCAAAACATTCTTCTAAAAAAGTATGGCCATTAAATGAATATTGCGGTAAACGGCCGTCAATAAAAAGTTTTCTTTCTGGCAAAGTCCAAATTAAATAACCGCCCCAACCATAAGGATTAAATAAATTTAAATTATCGTATTGTGAATTATTTTTTAAAAAAACAATCGCTTTTTGAGGATAGTTATTATTAGAAGACAAAAATGGATCGGATGTAAAATTGATTTTGACAATTTGACCAATAATTATTAAAAGAAAAACAATAATTAAATATGATTTTACTAAAAATAATTGCTTTGGAA
>CAYHOD010000102.1:0-2604 GCA_964358215.1 uncultured Gammaproteobacteria bacterium
AAACCTAAAACAAACAATATTGTTATTTTTTTCATAAAATAAATTAAAAAATAAATAAAAATAAAAAATAAAAAATAAACACTGCTTGTATTTATTTTAAATAATAAACATTTTTATTATTTTGTCAAATTTTTTTGTGGTTTATAACTGTCGGAAGTTCAACTTCCGACAGTTTTACAAAAAGGGCAAAAAAATAAAAAATCGGAGCAACTAAAATGTAGAATACAAAAATCCCATTTTCTGTAGCAGGGCTACTGTGGAGGATGGGATTTTTTCATGATTCTTGATTCATGATTCTTAATTCTTATTTAGTGTATTTTGAAATATTTATTAAAATTCCAACAGCGGCTAAAGAAATTGCCAAAGAAGTTCCGCCATAGCTAATAAAAGGCAAAGGAATTCCGGTAATTGGCATTAAGCCAATCATTGCGGCTATGTTGATAAAAACCTGAATTCCAAACCACGAAACAATGCCTATGGTTGTAAATTTAGCAAATTCATTCGGGGCATTTTGAGCAATTTTAAACCCTCTAAAAATTAAAATTAAAAATAAAATAATTAATCCTGTGGAAATTATAAATCCTAATTCTTCGGCAATAATCGCAAAAATTGAATCTCCTATTGCTTCCGGAAGATATTGAAATTTTTGTTGAGAATATCCCAATCCTAAGCCAAAAATTCCACCTGATCCAATGGCCAAAAATGCCTGATTAATATGATAACCTATACCCAAAGGATCCGTTGCTGGATTTAAAAAAACAGTTAATCGCGCCAATCTGTAAGGAACAATTTTAATTAATATTCCCAATAACCCCAATCCACTTAAAATAATTAATAAAAAATATCCAAAATTAACTCTAGCCACAAACAGCATCATTAATGCAATAGAAATAATAATTATCATGGTTCCAATATCTGGTTGTAAAATCATTAAAAAACAAATACTTCCTAATAAAAAAATAAATGGCGTAATACCATCGGAAAATTTTTTAATTTCTTCTCCCTTTTTTTCAAACCAAGTTGCTAAAAAAAGAATTAAAGCAAGTTTCATTAATTCGCTTGGTTGGAATGAAATGCCAGCAATATTAATCCAGCTTTTTGCCTTAGAATAAGATATTCCAATTTCTGGCACAAACACAGCGATTAAAAGCAAAATAGAAATAACCAACAAAAAAGAGCTGTATTTTTTCCATTTATTATAATTAATTTTTAGAGCGCAAAAAAGAAAAAATAATCCTGGAATAAGACCAAATAAAATTTGATGTTTTAAAAAATAATAACTATCATGAAATTTTTGATATGAAACAACCGTACTGGCAGAAGAAAGAGCGACTAATCCAAAAACAATAATGATAAACAAAACAATTATTAATATATAATCCGGCTGATGAGATTTAGAAAAATTAGGTAAAAGCATAAAAACATTATAACATTCTAACATTATAACATTCTAACATTCTAACATTATAACATTCTAACATTCTAACATTATAACATAAAAATATTTATAACATTCTAATCATTCTAATAAAATTTTGCCAAGCAGGATATTTTTTGTTAAAATGAATTAATAAAATGTTTAAAAAATTAAACTGCAAATATTCATTTTCAAGCATTAAATTCTACGCAAAATTTTTTTAAAATTCGCTTATTTTATGTATAAAATTAAACTTGAACAATTTGAAGGGCCATTGAATTTACTTTTACAACTTATTGAGCAACAAAAATTTGATATTACTCAAATTTCTTTATCGCAAGTAACAGATCAATTTATTGAATATTTAAATCAGGCCGAAAAACTATCCTTAGATGAGCTGGTTGATTTTTTATTAGTAGCCGCTAAATTATTATTAATTAAATCTAAAACATTATTGCCTTTTTTAAATTCAGAAGAAAAAGAAGAAATACAAAAATTGGAAGATCAATTAAAAATTTATAAAGAATATTTTGAAGCTTCTAAAAAAATCAATGAAATAATTTTGAAGAAAAATTTTTCTTTTATCAGAGAAAAATTTTTTAAAAATATTATTCCAATATTCAGCCCTCCTAAAAATTTAAATAAAAATATTTTAGCAGAAACATTTACGGGAATTTTAAATAATTTGGAGGCAACAATTGATCCATTGCAAGAACAAAAAATAATAAAAAGAATTTTTTCATTGCAAGAAAAAATTGAACAAATTAAAAATTTAATTTTAAAAAAAAGCAAATTAAGCTTTGATCATTTAATTTATTTGTCTAAATCAAAAGTTGAAATCATTGTTAATTTTCTTGCTTTATTAGAGTTAATTAAACAGAAAAATGTAATTGTTGTTCAAGAAGAAAATTTTAGAGAAATTATTATTCAAAGCGCGTTAAATTAGATAGGTAATTTTTTTAAAGAGCAATTGCCTATCTAGTTGTAGTTTTTTAAAATTCATTAAATAATTGAATGAAAAAATTTCTTTTGCCCTTATTGATAAAAACATTTCTTTTTCACCAGAAATCCCATACAAATTAGTCGTCGAGCGAAGCGAGGCGGACAGCTCGCATTTGCAAATTCCTAATTGGCGGTGTCTGTTTGAAAATATCCGAACCGAAATTGCGAACGATTGGCTCGGCGGG
>CAYHOD010000103.1:0-2573 GCA_964358215.1 uncultured Gammaproteobacteria bacterium
CCAATGCTGTTGATAAAACAATTGCTAAAGCCGGAGATACTTTATCTTTTACTATTTCTTATCAAAATACTGGTTTGGGCAGCGCCACTGGAACTAAAGTAGTTACTCATTTTAGTCAAACTTATTTAGAAGCTAACGCTGTAGAAATATACAATACTAGCGGGGGTGTGGTTGTTGGAGAACAAATTACCTGGGATATTGGAACATTTACAGCAAATAGTTCTGGAAGTAAAACCTTTAAATTAAAAGTTAAAAGCAGCGTTAATGAAACAGTTACTCTTTTTAATACCGCCATTATTAGCAGCAATGAAACAGGATCAATAAAATCTAACACTGTTGAGATAAAAATTTTAGGCAATTCTCCAATACCAAATCTGATCATCTCTGATGCCGTTGATAAAACAGAGGCTAAAGCCGGAGAAATTTTGACATTTAATTTTAATTACAAAAATACAGGGAATGGCAGCGCCACTGGAACTAAAGTAGTTACTCATTTTAGTCAAACTTATTTAGAAGCTAACGCTGTAGAAATATACAATACTAGCGGGGGTGTGGTTGTTGGAGAACAAATTACCTGGGATATTGGAACATTTACAGCAAATAGTTCTGGAAGTAAAACCTTTAAATTAAAAGTTAAAAGCAGCGTTAATGAAACAGTTACTCTTTTTAATACCGCCATTATTAGCAGCAATGAAACAGGCTCAATAAAATCTAACACTGTTGAGATAAAAATTTTAGGTATTCCTCCTGTAACACCTCCTCCGGTTACTCCGCCGCCAATTATTTTTACTCCTATTCTCAATTTAGATATTGTAAAAACAGTAAAAAATTTATCTCAGAAAGACACAGATTGGCACAACGAGATTCAGGCTTCGTTTTTAGATGAATTGGAATTTAAAATTGAAATCGTTTCAAATAGCAATGTTCAATTAGAGAATATAACAATAAAAGATAATTTGCCTTCAAAAATATTATATCAAGGCGATTTGAAAATAAATGGCGTTTCTAATTCAAATAATATCACTTCTCAGGAAATAAATATTGGCAATTTAGATTCCGGCCAACTTAAAACAATTACTTTTAAAGCGCAAATTGCTTCAAAAGATAACTTTGATTATGGAATAACCGACTTAATCAATACCGTTGTAGCTTATAATAATAAAATTTCAAAAACCGACACTTGTAAAATTATAGTTAAAAAAACCGAAGTAGCCGGAGCTACTATTGAAGTTAACGATGAAATTGTTACCGGAATTACTGATAATCTTTTATTAAATTCAATCTTGCTTCCAATAGCAATAATTTTATTTTTGATCTGGGCTTTTAAATCAAAAATTTTTTTAAAATTAAAGTAAAAAATAAAATAAAACTAAATAATCATCAATGTTTATGTTAAAATATTTTTTTTTAGTTTTTGCTTTTTTCCCAAGCCTTATCTGGCTTCTTTTTTATCTTAAAAAAGATATTCATCCAGAACCTAAAAAAATGATTTTAAAAATTTTTTTCTTAGGAATGTTATTAGTCATTCCTGTTGCTTTTTTAGAAAAAGGGATCGCAGAATTGTTAAATAAATTAAATTTTTTTCCGATTTTTTTATCCTCGCTTATTTATGCTTTTTTAGTCGTAGCATTAATAGAAGAATCAGCTAAATATTTAGTGATTAAAATAAAAGTGATCAAAAACAAAGAATTTAATGAACCAGTGGACGCAATGATTTATATGATTACTGCTGGTTTGGGCTTTGCCGCTTTAGAAAATTTTTTTGTTTTTTGGCCATTAATAAAAACTTCTCAGGCCATTGAACTTTTAATGCTCGGTTCCTTTCGATTTATAGGGGCTGTTTTTCTTCATGCGCTTTGTTCAGGAGTTATAGGTTATTTTTTAGGACTTTCTTTTTTTCAAACAACTCAGACTAAAAAAAATAAAAACCAATTACTTGTTATTGGTTTTTTAATAGCGGTTTTTTTACACGGATCTTATAATTTTTTTATAATATTGAATAAAAAAAATTTAGAAATTATAATGCCTTTAATTATTTTATTTGGATTAGCCTTATTTGTTTCCTGGGGATTTAGAAAATTAAAATTAATAAATTCAAATTAAAACTAAACTTTGGCAAAAAATTATTTAACCAATCATATTGTCATTTCGACTGGAGCGAGCCCCTCGACTTTGCTCGGGGCAGGCTCCGTGAGCGAAATGGAGAAATCTCTTGAATTTTAGTTTAAGGGATTCCTCGACTTCGCTCGGAATGACACAGTTAATTTATAATTGAGTCGGCTTCGCTCGGGGTAGGCTTTGTGAGCGAAATGGAAAAATCCTTCTATGCTGTCATTTCGACTGGAGCGAGCCCCTCGACTTTGTTCGGGGCAGATTCTGTGAGCGAAATGGAGAAATCCTTCTATGCTGTCATTTCGACTGGAGCGAGCGAAGCGAGCGAAATGGAGAAATCCTTCTATGCTGTCATTTCGACTGGAGCGAGCCCCTCGACTTTGCTCGGGGCAGGCTCCGTGAGCGAAATGGAGAAATCTCTTGAATTTTAGTTTAAGGGATTCCTCGACTTCGCTCGGAAT
>CAYHOD010000104.1:0-2510 GCA_964358215.1 uncultured Gammaproteobacteria bacterium
GCAAAGGCAAATTCATTTTACGATAAAATTCTAATTCTGATTCAATGATTTTAAAAACGGTTGCGCAATTAGTAAGTTCTGGATTTGGAATTTGGAATTTGGAATTTCAGATTCTGATTTTAGATTTCTTTTAGTATAACCATATTGAATAATTTTTTCCACAATATTATCTTGTACACACACTTGACAAAGCATATTGATTTGTTAATATATAATCACTAAACGTGAGGTGGATATTTCGTATGTCCGCCTCATTTATTTTTCTATAAATTTAACACATTTTTCTAAACGCACAAAATCTCTAAAATTACTTCCGGCAAATTGCCGAATTTCTCTGGCAGTTCTTGGTCCGCGAGCCAAAATAATAATTTCTTTGCCATGTTCTTTAAGATATTTCAAAACTGGCAAAAAATCGCCATCGCCAGAAAGAATTAACACACAATCAAAATTATCTTTTTCTTTCATTAAATAAAAAGCCATTTCAACATCGCAATTGGCTTTTCTTTTTGTTGTTCCATCTTCCTGCTCATAAAGCTTCACTGGTTTAAGATATAATTCGTAACCAAATTTTTTAAGTTTCAAATAAAATCTAATTCTTTGCAAATGACGCGATATTAAAATCAGTTCGGCTTCATTCATTCTGTCTTCTCTAATTTTTATAAACTCTGTTAAATATTTTTCAAGTTCTACAATAGAAACAGAATTATTTTTCAAATAATCGTAATGAAAATTATGTATTTCAACTCCGCCAAAATATAAAATTTTTTCAACATTATATTTATTTTTCAAATAATTCAATAGTTTTTGATAATCAATTTTCCAACCTAAACTTTTTTCACCGCCGTAAAAAAGATTTGAAGCGTCAATAAAAGCAAAAGCTTTCATATAAAATTTTAAATTTACAATTCAATATTATGAGTTTGATTTGCGTAAATAAATTAGTGGTTGTCATTTTCCTTAATTTTTGATTCATGATTTTTAATTCTTATTAACGAACTACTCAGTATCAAAAGCGTTCTTGTGATTGTAATAGCTGAAAACATACTGACCAAAACGCCAATACTTAAAGTAATCCCAAATCCTCGAATCATACTTGTTCCAAACCAATAAAGAATAAAACAAGTAATTAAAGTTGAAACATTGCTGTCGCGAATTGAAAGCCAAGCGCGCCTAAATCCTTCTTCAATCGCTAAATCGCGGGGTTTGCCAGCTTTTAACTCTTCCCTTATTCTTGAAAAAATTAAAATATTTGCGTCAACAGCCATTCCAATAGATAAAATAAAACCTGAAATACCCGCTAAGGTTAGCGTAACTGGAATTAATTTAAATATAGCCAAAACAATAGCCGTATAAATTCCTAAAGCAATAACAGATAAAAATCCTTTAAAACGATAAAATAAAATCATGTATAAAGCGACTAAAATTAATCCAATAATTCCGGCTTTTAAACTTTCTTGAATAGAAATTTTTCCTAAACTAGGACCAATTGTTTGCTGACTAACGAGTTTAATTGGCACTGGCAAGGCCCCGGCATTAAGACGTTTAACCAATTCTTGAGCTTCTGGCAAAGAGAAATTTCCTGAAATTACCGCCTGTCCAGTAGTAATTGCTTCTCTAACAACAGGAATGCTAATTGGCGCGCCGTCTAAAAAAATTGCCACTGGTTTTTCTATATTTTTTTTAGTAATTTCTCCAAATAATTCTTTTCCTTGTTTATCAAATTCCAAACTAACTTGCGGTTCGCTTGTATTAGGATCAAATTCTAAAGATGCTTTTTTTAATTGTTTCCCCGTTAATCCAGTGTATTGCCAAGGATCTTGATAGGAAATATAATCTCTTTCTGATTTAGTTTTAATTAAAATATGACTTGCTTTAATTTCATCAATCATTTCTTTATCTTTTTTTGTTTTTCTTTCATCAGTCTTTTGAATAATGTGATAGCCAAAATCTGTTTTTACCAATTCTTTTGTTATTTCATCTTTTTTTAAATTAAAAGCCGCTTTTTCAAATTCAGGAACCATCATTCCTTTGCTAAACCAACCCAAATCTCCGCCTTTTGTTTTGCTTGGACAATCAGAAAATTCTTTTGCTAAATTTGCAAAATTTTCATTATTTAAAATTTTTTGCAAAATATTTTCAGCTTTTTGTTTGGCTATAACATTATATCCTTCTATTTCTTTTTTTTGTTCTTCTGTTAATGTAGGCAGCGGGGCGGAATTTTGTTCTTTAAATTCTAAAATAGGAGTTTGTCCAATCATACTAATTGCCTGATTAACATCTTTAATTCCGGGCAATTCAATAATTATTTTTTCATTCCCTTTTTCTTTAGTTATTTGAATAATTGGTTCGGAAATGCCAAATATATTAATTCTTTTTTCAATTACATCGCGAACCGCCAAAATCGCTGCGCTTTGTTCTTGCAAAGGGATTTTAGAAACGTCGGTTTCATAAACCAAATGAGCTCCGCCTTGCAAATCCAAGCCGAGGTGATATTTTAATTCTTTAAAATA
>CAYHOD010000105.1:0-2425 GCA_964358215.1 uncultured Gammaproteobacteria bacterium
TATAATTAAAATCTATAATGGGGTGGTACCTTTCATTTTGCCAATAACCTGTAGATATTATTTAGGTTAATTATGTTAATCAGAAATTAGAAATTTTATGAATGTTATTTTCCATTGCATATTTCCAAAATTTGATAAATAATTCCCAAAGAAAAAATAGCGATAATAAAATAAACGAGAAAATATGGAATTTTCATAGAATACGCCGGCGTGTCATCGCCTTTTGTTTTTGCCTGCCAATAAATTAAAATAATTATTATTCCAGCTAAACCGCTAATAAATGAACCGGTGATTCCAATAATTTTAATAAAATCAGTCCAACCAAATAAAAAAATAAGCAAAGGAATAAAACAAACCAATATTGTTGAAATTGTTTTGTTTAAATTATAATCATAGTGATAAATTTGTTTTAAACTAAGTCCAAGGATTAAAAAAGAAGCGGTTGTGGTAAAAAATCCAAAAATTGATCCTAAAAATAATATTTTTTGCCCCAAAATATTGCCTAAACTAATAATCGCATTTTCTGACATTATTTGACCAATTGCGCCAACACAAACCAGACCAAATAAAATATATATAATTAAAGGAATTAAAGTTCCCAAAATAATAGCTTTTTTTAATAAAAATTTTTTTTCTTTTAAAACTATTTCCATAATCGGAATTGCCGAACCTCCGCCTAAAGCAAAAAGAATTACGCCAAAAGGAAGAAAAAAATATTCTAAATTCATTGATAATAAATTTTCAAATTTTATTTGTGGAAAACCAAAAATAAAAATTATTAAAATAATTATCAATAAAAAAATAACCATCAAAAATTCTATTTTTGGAATAGCTTTGATTCCAAAAAAAATTGCTATTGTTGTAAAAACAAAAAAAATTAAACTATAATCAAATGAAAGCAATGGAAAAACTTTTCCTAAAATTAAATGTAAAAAATCGCCAGCCATAATGAGATAGGCCAGCAAAGCTCCATAAAAACCAAAACAAGTGATTAAAATGGCGACAAATTCTCCCCATTTGCCAAGATAAATTTTTGCGTAACCGGGCAGCTGGTGATTTTTTTTTGTTCTTGAAACAATTTCGCCATAACAAAGATTTAAAAGAAGAATAATTAATCCCAGTCCAATTAAATATAACATACCCGGTGTAAAACCGATTTTAGCGATTACATAAGGAAGACCAAAAATTCCTACTCCAATAGTGGTTCCGATTAAAACGGAAATAGCGATAAAAAATGATTTCATATTATTTTAATAATTTAACCTGATCGATTTTACCGGATAATTTAGAATATTCATTATTAACTCGATCAATGGCTGATTTAGCATTGGTAACATGAGTAGTTAAGACTCCCAAATTTTCTCCAAATTTAACCGCGTCTTTTTGAATTGCGTTTAATGTTTGAAGAATTATCTTGCTTGCTTCTTCAATTTTTTTGCCTTCCATTCCAATCATAATTACTTTTAAAAAGTAATAAAAACTATTTGGCGAAACAATTAAAACTTTTTTTTCATGGCCATAAGCGCTTAAATTTTCATCGCCTCTAATAATTTCATAATAAATAGTTTCTGAAGGAATATACATTACTGCAAAATCAACCGTGCCTTCTTGCGGCAAAATATATTTTTTACTAATATCGTTTATGTGTTTTTTAACATCTTTAACAAATTCTCGCGAGAAATCATTCTTTTCTTTTTCTGATTCTGCTTTCAGTGTTTTTTGAAAATTTTCCATCGGAAATTTTGCGTCAATCGGAATTATTCCTTTGTCTGTTTTAATAATAGCGTCAACTATTTGACCTTCGCGAAATTTATATTGCAACGCAAAATGTTCTTTTGAAAAAAATTGCTCTAATAAATCTCGCAAAATTTGTTCGCCAATATTTCCTCGCAATTTTGGCGAGCGCAAAAAATCTTGCAAGTCTTTCATTTGCCTTCCGACTTCTTGCATTTGTCCTAATTCTTTATTTACTCCGCCAATAATTTTTGCCGCATTATCAAGCCGCTGATTAATCGCTTCGGTTGTTTTGTTTAGTTCTGTTTGCATATGCGACTGCATATTTTGCATGTTTGATTGAATGCCTTGAATATTTTGATTAAATAATCCCATTGTTTCGTTTTTTTGTTTTTCAGTCAGCGCTTGATCGTTTTTTTGTTTTTCAATTAATTCTTGAAATTTTTTATTTAATAAATAAAAAAATACGCCAAATCCAGCGATTAATAAAATAACGATTATGATAATAAAAATTAAAATTTGCATAAGCTGAAAAAATTAAAAAATAAAATATAAATACATTTTAGCATATTTAATTTTAAAAACCAATAAAAAATTTTAATTCGCAGGGGCGTATCTCATATAGTCCTCGCAAAACAAAATGACACTTTTATGATATAATTGAACTTTAGTAAAAATTATTCAGCTCATG
>CAYHOD010000106.1:0-1094 GCA_964358215.1 uncultured Gammaproteobacteria bacterium
AAATTTCCTAAAAATTTGAAATTTTCTACTCAAAAGAGTATTCGGCGACAGACCCCTACTATACAGCAATGATATGATTGATTGATTAAATTTTAAATTATTGTTAAGCTAACTAATAATGATTTAAAATTCTTACATTTTACCCTCAAGTGCAACACTTGTTAAATTAATTTTTAGGGCATATTAAGCTGGTTCCGTTTGTCAAGACAAATTATTTTTCAATTTGAGACACATTGAGTATTATGATTTAATAAAATAATCGTAAAAAACTATGCAAAAATTATTCTCTTCCATTGTATTATCGCTAATCACTCTTTTAGCAATGTTTTCATTTGTGCCAAAATTAGTTCTGGCGGACGGTATGATGATTGTTAAACCCGATCCTTATTCAGATAGATGGGATTATTCAAATGAAAGCAATCAGCAAGCGTTTATTAATTATGATAATGGCTTACAAAAAATGATTATTAGCGTCGGTCTTGAAGAAAAAAATAATAAAGAAATTGTTTGGCTTTTTCCGGTTCCTGCCGATCCCAATAAAGTAGCGATTGATGTCGTAAAAAAATTGCCACGATTAGATGGAGAAGAAATTTCCAAAAAAGCAAAATCTAATCTTGCTGATGCGACAAAATTTTTACAAATGACCCAGCTTTATACAATTCCTTTTATTTCATTTAGTAAAACATTGGGAATAATTGATAATGGTTTTGGCACTTCCGATGCGAAGACAGAAGGAATTGTTGAAGGAATAGAGTCAGATGTTGTTGTTTATGAACATCTAGATAAAGAAGGGATTTCTTCAGAAATAGTTACGGCGAAAACAGCTAACGGTCTATATGATTATCTCAAAAGTAAAGGTCTAAAAATTGAAAGCGGTTCAATCCCTGTTTTAGATAATTATATTGGCAAAGATTATTCTTTTGTTGTTTCGTGGATAAGCTCGCTAGAAAAAATTATTTCAGTTGAAGATATAAAAAATAATCTTTATATTTATTTTTCAAATCAAGGCCGCTATCCCAAATTTTTTGATTTAATAAATAGCTTGAGCCAAAAATATCCTGAATTCAGCCAAGCAGATGGTCTAACTAAAAAGG
>CAYHOD010000106.1:1194-2421 GCA_964358215.1 uncultured Gammaproteobacteria bacterium
GGTCTAACTAAAAAGGATAGTTTAATTTATTATTTAAGATCTCAACAAGGCAAAAATATTTTGCAAGAATTGGCGCAAGCGATTCAAAATGACCCAACAATAATTGTGAATATTTATAAACCAACAGGTTTAATCAGTCAGAGAGGTATATCTGTAGCATTCCAGACAAAAAAAATTTATTTTCCTTTATTGCCCACAAGTGTTTACGGAAGCAAAATTGTTCCGGCCACAATCAGAATAATTGGTCATGTTTCACCAAAAATATTTCAAGATATTAAAGGTTATACAAAAACAGAATATTATGTTAATGGTTACATCGGTCTAACTGATGATTTGAAAAATTTTTATAGCGGTCAAAATCACAACATTGCGTATACAAAAATAGAAATTAACGCGCCATCAAAATTTTTAACAAATGATCTGTGGATGGATAATCAAGCTCCAGTAAAAATTTATTATTCAGTTTTTACAGCCAAACATCCGATAGTCAGCACAATAATTTTATTTATATTAAGCTCAATAATAGCTGGAATTTTGGCTGGTCTAATTATTTTCAGAGATTTAAGAAAAAAGCCGATAAAACTTGGTTTGATTGGCTTGTCTAATCTCCTAACAATTTTTGGTTTGTTAGTAACCACGGCATTTGTTAGCACAAAAAATAAAAATGAAAATGAGAATATTTTACTTACAGAAATAAGACAAAAAGGATATTTTTGGAAAAGAATAGTGGCCATAATTTTATTTTTTATAGCCACGCCATTTTTTATTTTTAGTTTATTAATATTGTGTCTATTAAGTATAGATATTGGCGACTCTATGAAATATTATGATTTTGTATATTATGTAAAACCTTTATTAATAATTTATGCTTTATCAATCATAGCTTTAACTATAGGTTTGATAATCAAAAGGATTAAACCTGAAGATAAAAATTTATTTGAACAATTAAAATTATCTAATTATTCATTTTGGACATTTCAGCCAAAAGATAAATTGAAAATTGCTTTTATTCCAATTTTTTCTATTTCCTTTTTAATTATCTCTTGGTTATTGGTGAAATTAGTTTAGTTTACGGTTTAAAAAATTTTCTATCAAAAAATATTTTGATTGAATAATTATTGAAATAATTTTTTCTAACAATTTTTAGAGGGTCTGTCTTCGAATACTCTTTTGAGTAGAAAATTTCAAATTTTTAGGAAATTTTTTTAAAAAATTTTGAGGGAATAT
>CAYHOD010000107.1:0-2415 GCA_964358215.1 uncultured Gammaproteobacteria bacterium
GGTGCATATTTTACTATCCGGAGCAGTGCAACAGATACGGTAGGCGGGATACAGAGCGGTGTAACAAGCCGGAGTTTTTATCAGGATGAGGTAGGCCCGGTATCGGGCATATCGCAGCCGACACATGGTAGTTTTAAGAAGTCAAGTGAGATAGGGACAATGAACGGCACAGCCACTGACGGGTTATCGGGCGTGAGTAAGGTACAAATCCAGATAAGGAATGTTACGATGGAAGCAGATGGCTACTGGAGCGTGGTTTCAGGGACCTGGGTATATACCGGCGGGAGTGCTACTGCGTGGAATAATGTTACCTCGCCCTGGGCTAACTGGACATTTAATCTGGCGGGTAGCACATTTACGGATGGGCATGAATATAGGTTAGATACCCGGGCATATGACAATTCATATAATGCTGCCGGGTCAAGTAATATAGCCACGATGGGACTGGACCTCCAGGTGAAGTGTGATGATACCGTGCCGACGGGGAGTATAAGTGCTCCGACGGCAGGTGGCAGATACGGCGGTAGCGGGAACACATTAGCAAGTATGACAGGGATAGCAAATGACCCGAATAACGGTGCGTTCGGGTTGAGTAAGGTGCAGGTCCAGATTTATCGTCAGACAGGAACGCCTGGCTATTATACCGGTGGTGCATTGACATATCAGGGCAGCGCCACCTGGTTAGATGCGACAGGGACAGATGCGTGGAGTTATACTTTCAGTGCTTCAAGCGATGTCTGGGAGAATGACAATATATACCAGGTGAAATCAAAGGTGAAAGACAAGGCAAATAACGAGTATGAGACCGGCGCAGTGACGATATCATATGATACGGTTAAGCCGACATCAACAATCTGGTATCCTGCGGGCTCTAATTACAGTTCCCTGACGATGCTATCCGGGACAGCCAATGACGCAGGCAATGCCGAGGCGATCCGGAGCATAAAGGAAGTGCGGTTGAAGATATACCGGGCTGCCGGCGATACGAATAGATACTGGGATGGCGTCGGCTGGAATGTGACCGAGACATATGTCCTGGTTTCAGGTAGCGGGACCTGGCAGTATCCGTTTAATAACAATGACTGGACGACAAACTGTGAGTATGACATATACAGTGTGACAGTTGACAGCGCACAAAATATTCAGACGACGCCTTCTGCGAAGAGTATCAGGATAGATAAAGATGCGCCGTCAACCCTGGTCTTAAGTCCGGTAGCGACGGGATATTACAATGCAGGTAACATTCCTTCAATCTCCGGGACAGGGTCTGATGTATCGTCGGCATATGGTAGTAAAATCAAGACGATATTCCTGAGAGTAAAGGAAATAGACATAGCCGGGGCAGGGACGACAAAGTACTGGAATTTCTTTGGCGGGTGGGTGGATGCCGATACCTGGAAGGATATAACATCCACGGGAGCGTGGGTATTTACGGATGCTGCACCAAGTTATACGGGTACTTCCGGCGGTAGGTATTATGTGTATTATTCATCAGCGGTGGATAATGCGGGTAATTGGCAGGTATCAGAGAGCAGTGTGGTGGTAGTATATGACACGACCTTACCGGCTGCGAGTGTTACTCTCCCATATGGTTCTACGAGTTATTATAATGCATCAACCTTACCACAAGTTACGGGAACAGGAAATGATACCTGGCCGGGGCGGTTAAACCGGGTGCAGGTAAAACTGATACAGTTAAATGCGGGGACAAGTTACTACCAGGGCGCAGGGTCCTGGACGACAAACGATACCTGGCTGACAAATGTGACGACAGGCACCTGGGGTCAGGGCGTGACAAATTGGCAGGATGGCGGGTTATACAATGTCCTGGCGCGTGGAATAGACAAAGCAGAGAATCTCCAGACGAGTATATCCAGCACTACAATGCGGTATGATGTATCACTGCCGTCATCGACAATCGGGCTGCCGGTAAATAATGCAAATTACGAGAGTATAGGAACGGTAACAGGGACGGCGCAGGACACGACACCCGGAAAAGTCCTGCGTGTAAAGGTGCAGGTAAAAGAAGGCGGGAGCAACTATTACTGGACGGGAAGCACCTGGGCGGCGCCAGTGGTCTGGCAGGAGGCAACGGTCTCAGGGAGCGGCCCGGCATATAACTGGAGTTATACGGTAGGAAATTCCACGACGGTATATCAGAATAACATAATATATACCGTCAAGACGAGAGGAGTTGATGCGGGAGGAAATGAAGAGACAAACGATGTAACCGGTACGAACTCCAACCAGTTTACATTCAAACTACCCGGGACAAGTCTGGTCTTAACGGTATCGTCTCCCGTGACCGCGGGGACGGCGTATAACATCACGGTAGAAGCAAAGAACCAGCAGGGGACAACTGCGACGGGTTATGGCAAGACGGTAACATTTACGACGAGTGACGCTGCGGCGACC
>CAYHOD010000108.1:0-2324 GCA_964358215.1 uncultured Gammaproteobacteria bacterium
CCAAGTTTGATCGGAAAAATTATTTTTATCCGGACTTGCCAAAGGGTTATCAAATTTCACAATACGATTTTCCATTTGTAAAAGATGGACATTTGATTATTCCGGATTTTAATAAAAAAATAAGAATTCATCGAATTCATTTAGAAGAAGACGCGGCTAAATTATTGCATTCTCAAAATAAAAAATATAGTTTAATAGATTTTAATCGATCAGGCACGCCTTTGATGGAAATTGTTACTGAGCCAGATTTTAGAACACCGCAACAAGCAAAAAATTTTTTGCAAGAATTGCGATTAATCGCGCGTTATCAAGAAATTTCAAACGCTGATATGGAAAAAGGGCATTTGCGATGCGATGCCAATATTTCATTGATGCCAATTAAAGAATTAAATAACATTAATGAAAATGATTTTGACGCAAAAAAATTTTTAGATAAACTTTATCCAAAAACAGAAATAAAAAATTTAAATTCTTTTAAAGCGGTTGAACGAGCTTTGGAATATGAAATAAAAAGACAAACAAAATTATGGGAACAAGGAAATCCTCCAAAACAACAAACCACTCGCGGTTGGGATGAAAATAAAAAAATTACAATTGAACAACGAACAAAAGAAGAAGCTCATGATTATCGTTATTTTCCGGAACCAGATCTTCCTCCGCTTTATATTAAAAAAAATAACATTGTAAACAATAAAGAAGAAATAATTTTAAAAAAAATTCAATTGCGATTAAGAGAATTGCCGCAACAAAAAAGAATTAGATTTATCAAAGAATACGGATTTACAATTGACGAAGCAAAAATTTTAACGGACAATCGCGCTTTATCTTATTACACAGAACAAGTTATTTCTGAATTAAGAGAATGGTTTTTTTCTTTTGATAAAATTGAAGAAGAGCAGAGAGAAAAAATATGGAGCGAAAATAAAGAAAAATTGCATAAATTAGCGGCAAATTGGTTAATTAATAGATTAACTAAACATTTATCCGAGGCGAAAATTAAAATTCCAACTCGTCTTTCTAATTTAGATAAAAAATTTTGGAAAGAACAATCGCTCAAAATTTCTCCTGAAAATTTTGCCGAATTATTGTGTTTAATCTATAAAAATAAAATAAATCAAACCAACGCGCAAAAAGTTTTGGAAGAAATGTTTAAAACAAACGCAAATCCCTCGGATATTATAAAAGAACAAAAATTAGAACCAATGAGCGATGAATCAGAATTGGAAAATTTAGTAAAAAAAATAATTGAAAATAATCCCAAGATTATTGAGGAATATAAAAATGGAAAAGAAAATGTTTTGCAATTTTTAATTGGTCAAGTAATGAAAGAATCTAAAGGCAAAGCTAATCCGCGCATTGTAATGGAAATTTTAAAAAATTCCATTTAAATTAATTTAAAAAAAACAATGATAAAAATCATCGTTTTTTTTATAAATAACTATTTAAGACTTTCGCGTTTGTCATTGCGAGGAGCCTCATAACTACGGGGCGACGCGGCAATCTAAAACTAATATTAGCCGAGATTGCTTCGTTATTACGCTACGCTTCATTTCTCGCAATAACAGAAAATATTAGACAAACGCGAAAGTCCTACGATTTTATCATTATACTATCAAGGTTAACCTCGATAGATAGAAAAATATGACTTTATTTTATATCTAATTTTGCTGCAATCTCAAAAGCGCACAAAGTAATCTTTTTATCTTTCCTCTTATATTCATCGCCCATTTTAATAAGTTCTTTTTTGGCTTTTGCTATTTTATATGCTCGCAAAGCATGCCACGGACTAAAGTCTTTATATTTATTACCGAATTTAATAAATTCTTCCATAAGTTTAACAAGTTCTTCTGTACCTTCTACTGCTTCATATGCTTTAATAATTACAGGAATGAGGCTTAAAAAAATAGGAGCATTTTCTTCGCTCTTCCTTGTACATTCATTGCCCAGTTGAATAAGTTTTTTGTCAGCTCCTGCTAATTCATATAGTTTAACAGCTTCAAATAATTCACCTGTTTCTTTTTTTTCATTGCCCAGTTTAATAAGTTCGCCTATAGTAAGTTCTTCTTTGTCTCTTACTTTTCCTTCATCGCCATGTAATTCTTCTTCGGTATCAGAAACTGATATTTGAAAATCTTTTGGATTTGGATTTAGATTTTCCATAATTTTTTGTGTTAATAAATAAAAATTAAATTTTTATTAATTTGAGAATGTCAAATTTTTGTGAATAACTATTTACTAAACTTTGGCAAAAAATTTATTCAGCCCATGTTGTCATTTCGACCGAAGCGCAGCGAAGTGGAGAAATCCCTCCATACTGTCATTTC
>CAYHOD010000109.1:0-2307 GCA_964358215.1 uncultured Gammaproteobacteria bacterium
TTCGAAAAAGTGTTTTTCTGATTCTTTTGCCTTTAAATAAAGCGATTTTTGTTGTAATTTCTATTTTTCCCATAAATTTAATTTATAATTATTGTAGCATTAATTAAAAATTTTTTAATTATCTTCAAAAATTCTTTCAATTCCTTGTTTTTTTTCTTCATAAAATGAATTCTTGATCTTAAAACAATTGGGTTAAATAAATTTTGAATTTTATGTTTTCTACTTTTTGCTTTTTATTCTTTTTGAATTCTTGCTGATTTTTTTATCAATATCAATATTAAACATTTTAGCTGTATCTATATCATTAATTACGCGAGACGTTTTTTGTCTGGCTTTTTTCAACATTTTTTTTGCTTTATCGCGCAAGGCTTGTGTTATTAAATCCTTTATTTCAGTTTTGCGAAGTAAAAAAAATAATTTAGGATCATCGTCTAATTTTACTCCGACTCCATAAAGCGTCGCCGCCACATGCTTGCACATGCCTGCCCAATCAAGACAATTGCAGTCAAATTCAATTTCTTCAAGCGACGGAAATAATCCTTTTCCTTTGGCGGTAAATATTTCAGCAAGATCTTTTGGAAATCTGCCTTCAATAAATTCTTGCAAAGATTCTATTTTTCCTTCACATTGTTTTTTTATTTTGTTCCATATTTTTTGTTCCAATGGTTTTATTTTTATTGTTACTTTATAAGGATCTGAGATTGTTCCTTGCACAAGAGATGTTATTTCGCCCGGTCTTATTTGAAAATCCAAAACAAAACCGTTTCTAATATAACTGCGGCCTCTGCCAATTCTATTTTCGTAATCAGCGTATTTTTCAAGGTTTTTATTCCATGCTATGCCCCACCAGGTATTGACAAGTTTGGTTCCTTTTAAAATTAAAGGTTCAATGTTTGGGTTTTTCTTTTTTAATTGTTTCAATTTCTTTCGAACTTTCGCGCATTTTTCACTCATAGAAACATAGCGCGGAAATCCTGAATAATAGTAGCTCATAAGATTTAGCTTTATACGACGCCATGTCTTCAACAGACATGGATCTGCCGAAGGCAGACAACTGTAATCTGTTTACAACGACAACTTAAATAAACCTATTAGTTTTTCATTATCCATTTCGGTTATCCATGCTTCATTTGAACTTTGTATAATTTCATTTGATAAATTCGCTTTTTCTTGAAGCATAAGGTCTATTTTTTCTTCTATTGTGCCTTTGGTAATAAATTTGTGAACCATCACATTTTTTTTCTGCCCTATTCGAAATACTCTGTCAGTCGCCTGGTTTTCAACCGCTGGATTCCACCATCTGTCAAAATGAATAACATGATTTGCAGCTGTAAGATTTAAACCAAATCCACCGGCCTTGATGGACAATACCATAAATGGAACATACTCGCGGCTTTGAAATCTTTCAATAATTTCTTTGCGTTTTCCAACGGCAATGCTGCCATGAAAAACCAAACCCTTGCATTTAAATATTGTTTCTAAATAATTTTTAAGAGGTTCTGTAATTTCTTTAAATTGCGTAAAAATTAAAACCTTTTCTCTTTTCTCATAAATTGTTTCACATATTTCGCGAAGCCTAAGAAATTTTCCGCTGTCAAGTTCGGAATATTCTTCTCTGCCTAAATATTGATCCGGATGATTGCAAAGCTGTTTAAATTTCATAAGAGAAGCGAGAATTAGTCCTTTTCTTTCAATGCCTTCTGTTTTGTTTTCAAGCTTTGATTTTATTTCTTCCACAAAATTATGGTAAAGAATAATTTGTTTTTTGCTTAAATCTGAATAAGTTTTTATTTCAACTTTATCAGGCAAGTCAGAAATAACAGACTTGTCAGTTTTTAATCTTCTTAAAATATATGGAGAAGTAATTTTTTTTATTTTAATATATCCTTTTGGATTATCTTTTAGTTCTTTTGAAAAATTTGAAAATTCTTTAATATTTCCAAGCAATCCGGGATTTAAAAAATCAAATAATGACCAGAGATCGCTTATACGGTTTTCAATAGGCGTGCCAGTCATAATTATTCTGTTGTTTGCGTTTATCATTTTGATTGCTTTTGTTTGTTTTGCTCCGGGATTTTTAATTGCTTGGGCTTCGTCTAAAATAATATAGTTCCACTTGTATGAATTAAGCCATTTATGTTTTTTAGACAAAGAATAAGTTGTTATTATAAGATCGTATTTGTCTATAAAATTTTTGTCCATGCAAACATTATTTTTTTCAAAAGATGAATGAGCTATGTAATATTTTATTGTTGGCGCAAATTTATGAATTTCATTAACCCAGTTTGAAATTAAAGAAGCGGGAAT
>CAYHOD010000110.1:0-2202 GCA_964358215.1 uncultured Gammaproteobacteria bacterium
AATGAGCTCCGCCTTGCAAATCCAAGCCGAGGTGATATTTTAATTCTTTAAAATATTTTCCAATTTTAATATCTGGACCTCCTGGCCAAACAACAACGCCAGCTAAACCAGCAAGAATTAAAATACTCAAAAATGTTAACCAAGTTTTTTTTCTTATAGACACAAAAATAAGAATTAAGAAATTAAGAATTAAAATAAATAAAAGTAACTCATAACCAATAATTAAATTAATATTTGCCTTTGGCAAATTATAGTTACTAGTTACGGATTACAGATTACTCTTAGTTAATTGTCGTTTTACATTTTTCGCTTTGCATTTTACGCTTTAAAAATTTGCAATTTAAAATCTGTAATTTACTATAAACTATTTTTCAAAAATTGTAAATTTATTGTACAAGATGAGTACATCCGGTAACATCTGTGGTAACTATACCACCTTGCCCAAAAAAGCTGCTTGCAAATTAACCATACCGAAAGGTTCATACAGAGATGGTGTTACAACGCAATCAGAAATACTGAAATTTGAAAAATTTTAAAGACTTGATTTATGGTTTGCAAGAAAGAAACCGGGTATGAAACTAATGGGACCATATTGACCTATGGGTGTATCGGTTTCTCTCCCGTGAAAATCAGAACCGCCAGTATAATGAAGTGATCGTTCCTCAACCATCCTTTTTAATAAGTCTATTTGCTCGACAGTAGTATTATTACAATAGACTTCTATTCCAGTTAACCCAATTTTAAGCAAATTATCGATTTCGGATTCATTAAGTGGTTTAGTAACCACACTAACAGACACGAATGGATGAGCGATAATAAGATCCTGCGCAATTCCTTTAAATTTTTCCACCAGCCATTTAACCGTAATGCCGCTTCTTTCCACCGCGCAAGATTTACCTGGAGCTTGATATTCATAATAAACATCTTCTGCTACAAACTGTTTGCCGTATTTTTTTAGAAAAAAATTTTGGTTAGCGTTGCCAGAGCAAATATCAAGAGCGACAGTTAAGCTTACAGGTTGCTTTTCAGAGGGGCTTAAATCATCGGATACTTCAAGTCCCGCTTTACGAGAAAGTTTAATAGCAACTTCCATTTCCCTTTTTTTTTGAGAACGCACAATTTCATTACGCTCTTTTATTATTTCCGCGGCCAATCTTATGTCAAAATCATATGCCAAAATATGCACCTCGTTATCATGTTGCTTTGCTGTAAGTTCAACGGCCGGAATAACTTTGGTTACTGACCCTTCTAGTCTCTTAATCAGTTTCTGAATTCCGTCTACGCTATCATGGTCAGTCAGAGCGCAGTATTCCAATTTTTTTTCTTTAACAATTAAGGCTATTTCTGATACTGATAATTTTCCATCTGAGCAAGTAGAGTGCAGATGTAGATCAAATTTTGGCATAAATTTATTTATAATAAATGCTTTTAAGCATTGCTAGATTCTGCCAATTGACCGATGGTAATTTTATCAAAATTTCCTCATGTTTTCCTTCAATTTTCTCCTCAAAAAGAATGGTAGCCAATTTTAAAAATCCCCTTACTCGTGGACTCTCTTCGGACTTTCGTATTCTTAATAAACGTAAACGCAAAATTTGAACGGGAAATTTACGCAGCTTGTCTGCGCAACCGTTCGATTTTCTCTTTCCGGCCGCGGCGACCTTCTTCACTCTGAGCGTAGTCAATGTACTTTTCGGCTTCATCTAGTTGTCCGGCATTACAGAAAGCTCTCATGATTTCACGGCTACGGTGGTCTAACCACCAGGCGTCATACTTCGGATCAGATTTTACCTTTTCCAACCAAGCTGCGGCCTCGTTGAGATTTCCCGCTCTTATGGCCTCTTGAAATGATGTGGTGTTATTAATTTCCATTTTCTCTTTTATTTCTTTTGGTTCAAGCAGTTTTTGTGGCTGTTCCTTAAGAAAATCCACTTCTTTCTTAAGAAAAACATTTTCTCGTTTTAATTGTAATATTTCTTCTTGCAACATTTCTTGCGAATTTTTTTCCAATGAATTGTCCATAGTAAATATATGATTTATAAATTAATTTTACGTTATATTTTGCCTAACGTTTCGGAATAAGCGAGGTTTTTGCGAAATGAAATGTAGCAAAAATTTGGGTGGAGGCTTTCGGAAAAGCCGTAACCGGATACTCGTTGTTATCGGATGTAATTAAAAGTTTTTGTTTTGCGAAGCAAAATA
>CAYHOD010000111.1:0-2175 GCA_964358215.1 uncultured Gammaproteobacteria bacterium
CAGAAAAAGATCCGCAATTAGAAAAAGCGATTGAATTGATGAAACAATAAAACAAGCCGCAAGCTAATTTTTTATTTATAATGATTTTTTTATGAAAATACTTATTATTCAAGATGTAAAAAATTTAGGAAAAAAAGGAGAAATTAAAGAAGTGTCTGATGGCTATGCCAGAAATTTTTTATTGCCTCAAAAGATAGCCGTTGCGGCAACGAAAAAAGAAATTCAAAAAATAGAAATTGAAAAACAAAGACAAGAAAAAAATCAAAAACAAAAAATTCAAAATGCCGAAGAATTAAAGACAAAGATTAAAGGAATGAAAATAGAAATTCAAGCTAAAGCTAATGAAAAAGGCGCGCTTTTTGCCGCTTTAAACCAAGAAGAAATAGCCAAAACTTTATCAGAAAAAATTATTCAAGAAATTAAACCAGAACAAATAATTTTAGAAAAACCAATTAAAGAAATTGGAGAATATGAAATTAGAATTAAACTTTTTGCAAACACTGAGACAAAAATTATAATTATAGTCAAAAGTTAAAATTTTATTTTTATATTCCATATTTCTACAAACTAAAGCTAATTAAGATTTTTTATTGCGTTCAAAATAACAGGAATGTTATAACATTAAAATGTTTTAATGTTACAATGTTTTTTATGTTCTTAGAAGAAAAATTAAAAAAAATTATTCAAATAATTATTGAAAATAAAATAATTAATTTTTTAGTTTGGATTTTTATTGGATTTTGGTGTTGGTTTTTGCTTTATTTCCTTTCTGATTTGAGAGGAATGGGCGGACAAAAAATAGATCAAATATTTATTCTTTTTTCTTTAATTTTTCTTTTTATTTTTTTTCTTCCATTTTTTATAGTTTGGAAAAAATATAAAGAATTGACTTTAGAAAAACAAATTTTCTGTTTTATATTTTCCATAATTCATATTTTAATTCTCTGCTTTATAATTAGTGTTTCTATTGAGTGGATATATAATTTTAGAGAACAAAAAATGAATGCAATAATTTATAACATAAACAATTTTATTGTTAATTTTTTAATAAAAACAGGTTTTTTGGGAGCTTTAATTATTGGATTTTTTCTTAGCTTTTCTCCTTTTTATTTTGTTTGGAAAAAATACAAAAAATTTACTAAAAAAAGAATTATTTTTTGTATTATTTCTACTTTATTATTGAGTTGCTTGCTTACTTATTTGTGGTTTTTAAGTATAGCATTATTGGTATTTAATAATATGGGATTAATGTTTTGATTTAATAAAATATTTTTATAACTTATTTATGTTTAGAAAAAATAAAAAAATATTTTTAATATTCATTATTCTAAATATTTTTTTATTTACGCATTCTAAAATTTCTCAAGCAGCGATAATGGTTACTCCAGAAATGATAAAATGGGAATGCGATTTTTTTGAAGAATATAAAAAAACTAACGAAGTCAGCGAAGAAACTAATAAATATTATCAAGACGTTTGTGAATTAATTGGAGAAACAATTTCAGATTTAGAACCAGAACCAGAAATAATACCACCGCCAAAAATTCAACAAGGCAAAGAGCCTTTAATTTTAATTCCAGGAATTGGAGCTACCTGTAATTGGGATTTAATGACAGGTCAAATATTTTTTGATAATTGGAGTTTTTGTCCAGGAATTAAAAATTACAACGGTCTTATTCAATCTCTTGAAAAATCTGATTTTTTAAAAAATCAAAAATTATTTATTTTAAATTATGATTGGCGTCAGAAAAACAATCAAACATACAAAGATTATCTCATCCCTTTGATAAAAAAAATAAAAGAACAAACCAATTCAGACAAAATTGATATTATCGCTCATTCAATGGGTGGATTAATCGCTAGAGCGTATATTCAATCAAATGATTATCAAAACGATGTTGATCAATTAATTCTTTTAGGAACTCCGAATAATGGATCAAGCGATTCATATTTTCCATGGCAAGGAGGAGAACCTCCGAAAGGACAATCGTGGTTAATGGAATTAGCAGTAAAAATTTATTTAGAGCATCTTACACTTCTTCATGGAACCGATAGTTGGGTACAAACAATCCATACCTACATTTCTTCAATTCAAGACTTATTGCCAATCTATGATTTTCTAAAAGACAAAGAAACAGATCAAATAATTCCTATTTCAGAAATGAATCAAGACAA
>CAYHOD010000112.1:0-2156 GCA_964358215.1 uncultured Gammaproteobacteria bacterium
GACAACGCAATTATATACAAGGGTTACCAATCCAAATATTAAAAAAATTAAAAGCTCATTATGATAAAAAATCAAATGGTAAAGTTTAATAGGTGTCCATTATTAAACTTTACCCTAATAAATGTTCATTATAATAATTTATATTGAAATTTCAATTCCGGTTGTTTTTATTTCGTGAATAAAAGAACTATATTTATTTTTAAAATCTTCAGGGCTAAAGCCAACCGGGCCAATAACATATTTTGTATTTATATCAAAAGGTTTTTTTAATGATAAATAATTTAATGCTTTAAAAGCATTTTTAAATTTTGGAGAAATAATACATAAATCAATGTCGCTCCACTTATGTTGTTTGCCTTTCGCATATGAACCAAAAAGTATAGCTTTTTTTATTGGCAATTTGTCTTGTTTTAAAATATTAATATATTGTATAATTTCTTTCTCTATTTTTTTAGGTATTGTTTTTTTAAGCATAAATATAATTCTTCACAAATTTTAAAATATTTTTCTGTATATTTTTTAGTGCACTTTTTATAAAACGCGAATTTTATATCGTCATAACGACCAGCTATATTAAAATCAGTAATAATTTTTAAATTATTTATTTGATTTTCTGTTAAATCTAATTTTATTAATTTTACTAATTCTTCTAAATAATGCGTATACGGAGCTGGTTTTTTGATTTATTTAACAGCTAATCCTTTTAATAATTTTTCTATTACTAAATGACAAAAGAAAAGACATGCGTCATAATGTTTATTTTTAAACAAACTTAAAACTGTTTTCCAATTTCTCTAATTTTTTATTCATCATTTTTTTTGTAACTTTTCTCTTGATGGAGCTAATTTGTGGAGGGTTATACCAACTCGACCAGCAGTTTTCTGTAAAATAATTTGATATCTACCTGTCGCGTTCAACTTTTTTATGCTATCTACTAAAGCTTCTTTACGCGAGATTCGATCTTTATCTTCTCCACTTCCACCTACTTCAAGTGGCCAAATCCTTGCTATCCCGCCATCAACAAGAAGCGCATCAATATTTTGAATAAGTTGCTGAATTTCTTTCGGGTCTTCTAAATATGCGGGAACTGAATATTCCGCCCAAATCTCATCTGCGCCCACAATACCTTCCTTACTCATTCTATCAATAAAATTGTCATCTGAAGCGCTTAATGATATGACCCTGTCCGCCCCTTCTTCAACATTCTCAACAAAAGGATCAATATTGACAATTTCGCGAGGAGCAATATTGTTTTCAGTTAATTCTTTTTTTAATTGGCTACGGCCTCCGCCCAAAAGGACTATTGTTTTATCGTAAAGTATTTTTTTAGCAAATTCTCGGGTAGCTTTCGTGTTATAAGGAAAAAACAAAGTATTCCAGTAAGTTTCTCTTTTAGCCGCCCCTTTGCCAGGCTGAATCTCAAAAAACTTTCTACTGCGTTGAGTTTTATCAAAGGAGGCACTGTCTGTAGGTTTGCCTCGATTATGATAGCCTATGCTTTTTTCAATATTATTTATTGTTTCATCTCTGAAAAAATCTACAGAACTTTCCTGCGATTTGAGTGTTTTGGCAATGATGTCTTCAATCATAGTTACAACGTCTTGGGGTAAATTTTCCTCTTTTGAACGACTTGGATCAAAAAAATTTCCAAATTTTTCCTTTAGTTTTTTTGTAACTTCCTCTCCTGCGCGCTGAAGATAAGAAGCTTGGGATTCCCCCATTTGTCTTTCTATATTTTCACCTTCTATTAAAGCTTGCTCAGCGTTAATGATAGGCTTTTCCTTTTTGTCGTATTCATTAAGAATATTTTCCGGTATACATTTTTCTGACATCATAATTTTTTTAAATAAATTTATCCCCAATTAAATTATTATAAAAAGTAAAGAAAGAATTTTTTTATTTCGTCTCTTAATTTAATGGTTTCTTCCGTTTCTAACCCATGATAATCAAATTGTTCGTCCATGCTTCTGGATGCTGAGTAAAATTTGAGTTGTCTTCTAGTAAATTCATTCATACTTTTGTTGTTATAAAAAGGCAAAATGTCACATAACATATGCGATTATCTGAAGTTTTTCTGAAGCGAAGCGAAAGAAAAATTTGGGTGGAGGCTTTCGGAAAAGCCGTAACTGGATACTCGTTGTTATCGGATGTAATTA
>CAYHOD010000113.1:0-2155 GCA_964358215.1 uncultured Gammaproteobacteria bacterium
ACATTGTTCATTGCAAGTTGATTCTAAAATGTCATTGCCATTAAATTTAGTATGGTCGCATTGAATAATTTTGCCTAAAATATCATCGCTTACATCTTTAATATTATCTGGAAGATTTTGAGTTGTAATGTCTGGAATAAAATTTCTAATTTCTGAATCTTTCCATTGATAGCCTTGTTCAATCGCCTGCTCTTTTGTTAATGGAAAATATTCTTGAGCAATTGTTTCATTGTAACAAAACGGCGATAACTCCGGCGGAAAAAATTCTCCATATTTATAAACTCTGCCTTTCTTATCGATGAATGGCATTGAATTCATATGTTCAATTATTTTTGGAACTAATTCTTCATATTCTTCTTTTGTGTATTGTTTATTAAGGATGCAATATTGCTTGTGACGAAGTCCGATGCAACCGAAAAGGTTGGAAGAAGAACCACAATGAATGGAATAGGTTAAATTAACACAATTAGGAAAACAACTACAACAAAATTGTAAAGCGGAAATATTACTTCCACAACTACTACTCTCATAAATTAATTCACTTCCCATTCCCCATCGGTAATGATCATAGGAATCTTTACAACCACCACCAAAACCAAGATACTGACAGAATTTTAAATTTTCTCCTTTGTTAATACAATAACAATTAAAGACTTTTTTTGAATTATAAATGTAATCTCCAGTAATTTGACTATTATAATTGGCATGTTTATATTTAACTGGAAATTTTAATCGAAATTGTTCTATCTTTTTTTTGATTTCATTGAAATTTTTAAATAAACCCAAATTAAAAGTATCAAGTTGTTTAAAATATTCTTCTTTAGAATAAGGTTTATTAAAAATATAATAAGATTTATTACGAAGATTTATACAACCAAAACAATTAGTCAAATTATTACACTCATGACAAAAAATGATATTATAAGAATTCTCGCAATGAGAAGAAAAAAACGCTTGATAACATTTTTTATTTAAAAAACCTTCATAACTAATTTCACAATTAGTTAAATCTTCACTGTCAACACAATCATTACAATATGAAAGATTAACGGCATAACATGAATCTTCGGAATAGTTTGAACCAAATATAAGATAACAATTTTTAAGATTGCCAGCGTTATTACAATAATCACTCCCAATAATATTAATTATTGACCTGCTTACCCAAGGAATATTTAAAATAAGGTTTTTAAACTGCTCAAAAAATGGCTTATTAAAATTATATTCTTTTCCATAATCCATGGAATCCCATTTATCTGACCACCAGATATCTCGATTATAAACTTTAACCGGAGCAGTTTTTGAAAACATTGAAAAAATTTCTTTTCCCGAAAAATCACATTTTCTTTTATATAAACTTCTTTCATTTTTAAAACACATTCTTCTTATTATTCTGCACTCTGGACAAAAGGTTGGAGCAGGAACTTTTATTTTTTTATAAAATTCAAAATCCTCTGGCTCAACTATAAATTCCTTTTGACAATTTTGACAAATTTTTGTTTCTTGATTCATAATAATATGCGCGGGTTCAACCCGTATATTTTAGCTAATTTAATACTGCTGGAATTTTAATAAAATTATTTTCTACATCTGGCGCGCATTGCAATAATTTTTTTTGTTCTATTTCTATTGGATTTATCTCATCTTCCCTGATTATATTTTGCAATCCAATGATTTGATTAGTTGGTTCTATATTTTTTGTGTCTATTTCATCTAATTGTTTTACATATTCCAAAATAGAAGAAAGTTGTTTTGCAAACTTTTCTTTTTCTTGATCTGTTAATTTTAGTTGAGCTAATTTTGCCACATACTCAACTTCTTTAATGGTTAATTCCATAAAAAATATTTTAAAATGTTTTTAGTTTTAATTTTATCTCCTTCTTTAATTTCACCATCGATTATTTTTAAAGCTAATTTATCAAGGATTAAATTTTAATAGGTTTATTATAATAAAAACATTGTCTCGCCCGGAGTAAGTTTTCTCTATCAAATGAAATTTTTTCAACTGCTTCCTCAAAAGGAATCCATTCAGCCGTTTCAAATCCTTCATCAATTTGAGGTTTAATTTCTATTTTTTCATCTGATTGAAAAACATATAAATAAACGTTTTTATAGTGAATAATATTAGTGTCATCAAGAGTAAATGTATAGCTAT
>CAYHOD010000114.1:0-2115 GCA_964358215.1 uncultured Gammaproteobacteria bacterium
TGGAGGGATTTCTCCACTTCGCTGCGCTTCGGTCGAAATGACAGTAATAGTATATGATAAATATTTTTCACCCCTACGGATATATTAATTTGTACAATTATTTTCTTATTTTTTCCAAAATTATTTTCATTTCATTCATGGTAATTCCTTTGATTAAAAATAAAATTATAAAATATAAAATTAAACTAAGAAAAATTAATATAAACCAGGGAATAATTGATTTAAAATAAAAAGCGAATAATCCCATTATTGTAACGCTAAAAATAAACTTTAACACGCTTTTAATTAATTTTTTGCGTTTCCAAATAGGTTCTGGAAAAATTTTATTAATCCAAAACAAAAACAAACAAAACATTATTGTAGAAACTATTGTTGATACCCAGGCAGCCCCAATGTAACCATAAATAGGAATAAAAATTAAATCTGAAATAATACTAATTGTCATACCAATGCCCATAACAGTTGTGCTGATAATTTCTTTATTACAAGCGTTTAAAAATGGAATATTAATATAATTTAAAAAAATAAAAAACAAACCAAGCATCAAAATTTTCAAGGCAGAACTAGAATCAACAAATTCTATTCCATACATTCCAAAAACAATTTCATCGGCTAAAATAATAGAACACGTTACAATCGGCAAAACAATGAAAGTTAAATGAATAACACCTTTTTCAAAAATATTAATTAATTTTTCTTTTGAATAAATAAAATAATTGCTAAAAGCAGGAAACAAAGAAGCGGCAAAAATTCCGGGAATAAATTGCAAAGCAAAAGTTAATTTAAAAGCCGCGCCATAAAGACCGACATTTTTATCATTGGTTAAAATTGAAAGTAAAACCACATCTGAATAGCCAAGAATTCTGGAAAAAATTGTCGCAAAAGCAAAAGGAATTGTAATTTGAAGCAGCCAAAAAATTATTTTTTTATCAAAAAGAATAATCTTTGGAAAAATTAAAGCCTTTTTTCTTAAAAAAATTAAAATAAATAAAAAATTAAATAACCCTCCTAAAATTATTGCTAAAATTAAAGTATAAAGCGGTAATTTTAACAATAAAGCCGCGCTTCCAAATATAATAATTATCACTTGATAAATAATTATTCCAATTGCTTCGTATTTTAAATTTTGCAAACCGCGCCAAACAGCGTAAAAAGTTGAATTTAAAGAATCTAAAATCATTGTTCCGCCAGCCCAATAAACTAAAATTTTAGTTTCCAAAGAATATTTATTGAATAAATTAATAATTAATACCATTATTAAAAAACAAACAATGCTGGCAAATATTTTAAAAATAAAAATATTGCTTAAATAAACAATGATTTTTTCTTTATATTTTGCAATTTCTTTAATTAAAACCTGATTCAATCCCAGATCAATAAAAACAGAAAAGATAACGGCAAATGAAAGGGCAAAAATATATTTTCCTAAATTAACATTGCCAATCATTCTTGTAATAAAAATAAAATACGTAAAAGTTAAAATTTTTTGAACAACAGAAGCAGACATTAAATACGTTGTATTTTTAGTAATGGTCATATTTCTATTATATTAAAAATTCTTTTTAATACAAGAGATTTTTCGCAAAATAAAAATTCGCCAATTATATTGGCGAATTTTTAAAATTATTTTTATACATTTTATCTCTTTGCCCATTGAGGAGCTCGGCGAGCGCGCTTTAAACCAGGTTTTTTTCTTTCTTTCTCACGAGGATCGCGAGTTAAAAACCCATATTTTTTTAAAATTGGCTTAATTTCTAAATCAATTTTTACCAAAATGCGAGATAAACCATGTCTTATGCTTTCTGATTGTCCGCTTTTTCCTCCGCCTTTAACTAAAACCGAAATGTCAACTTGATTAATTTTTTTAGCTTTTTCCAATGGATCGAGTATATTTTTTTGCCAAATAAAAAATGGGAAATATTTTTTAAAATCTTGATTATTGACTATAATTTCCCCTTTTCCATTTTCATAATATCGCACTTGCGCTGTCGCTCTTTTTCTTCTGCCAATAGCGTAAATATATTTTCTATTTTCAAAAATAGAAGGCAATGTTTCTTTTGATTCATCTTGTTTGATTTTTGATTCATCTTGTTTGATTTTTGATTCATCTTGTTT
>CAYHOD010000115.1:0-2104 GCA_964358215.1 uncultured Gammaproteobacteria bacterium
TATATGTCTATTTTTAGGTTGTTTTTTTGGTTTTGACTTCCATAAATCAATATTGATCATAATATTTCTCACTGTTTCTTTGCTTAATTTTATTTTATCAATTTCATTTAATTTTTCCGCGGCAAAAGTTGGCCCAAAATCATAATATTTTTCTTTAAGACATTTTTTTGCTTTTTCTAAAATTCCATTATCTAATTTTCTGTTGCTGTTTTTCCCGCGATTTCTATGAGCAAAGCCTTGCGCTCCGGATTTAATAACCCTGCTTTTTAATCGTCTGATGTGTCTCGTGGATATTCCAATTTGTTTTGAAGCATCTATGCCATTAATTTTGCCATCAATCAAATTTTGAATAATATTGTATCTTGCAAGTTCTTTTTCTGTCATACAAATTAGTTTTTGTGTCATAAATTTGTTTAGATTAATAAATAAAATTTAATCTAAACATTGTACACAAAAGTTAACAGGTAGGACATTTCTATTTTGCTCAACTAGGACATTATCATGTTGCCACGACAACAAATCTAAAATTGTTGATATGTTTTTTATTTAGTGTATGATTAATATTGGGAGATTTCCACGAGATGGAAAAAATTTTGTTTTATTTAACAGATATAATCTATGGGAGTTCAACTCCCATAATATTTATAACCCGACTTTGCTACAACGAACTTGAATATTAAATTCGGATAGCAAGTGTCAAAGTCGGGATTCAAAATTATATTTTCCACCACAAAGGACGAAAAAGAATTTTAGTATTATTTATTTTTTTATCTTTTATAATCGTCCAATTTAAAACATATGCTATTTTTGGCGAATATTTATGGATAAAAGATTTTAAACCGTATGGAACAGTTGGTTCATTTCCAGACTTAATTTCTATTGGAATAATTTCTCCTTCTCGTTTTAAAACAAAATCAACTTCCTGTCCGCTAGGTGTCCGCCAAAAATAAAGAGTTTCGGATTCTTTTAAGTTTTTGGCTATTTCTATTGCAACAAAATTTTCCGCTAACTTTCCAAATTCTAAAGTTTGCGGAATAACAGAAAAATTTTTAAGCAGCATATTTCTGAATCCAATATCAATTAAAAATATTTTTGGATTTTTAGTTAATTCTTTTATTTTGTTTGAAAAAAATGGTTTGATTAAATAAAGAATAAAAGTATTTTCCAATAATTCAAGCCTATTAATAAGCGCTGTTCGACCTAATCCTGAATTATTTGAAAGATTTGATGTTTGAAGCAAAGCCCCAACTTGACTGGCAAGCAAAGTAAGGATATTTTTTACTTGGATAGAATTAGCGTTATAATTCCAAATTTGAATATCGCAAGTAAGATAAGAATTAAGAAGTTCAGAAAGAATTTTTATTTTATTATCTTTAACAGCTAATATTACTTCTGGATAACCGCCAAAAGTTAAAAATTCCAATAAGATATTATTTATTTTTTCAATTCCAGCTGGTATAATCGTTTTAATATTTTTAAATATTGATTTATAGTAAAAAGTCACATCATTATTATAATGTTCAACAAATTCATCAAAAGATAACGGCCAAATTGGAAAAATTTCTTTACGTCCGGTTAAACTTTCATCAATATTTAAATACCAAGTAGCAGATCCGGTTATAATAATTTTGAAATTTGGATGGTGATCATGAAGTACTTTAAGAATTGAACCGATATTTTTTGATTTTTGAAATTCATCAATAAAAATGTAATATTTTTTATTACTTTTAATTGGCAGGCAAGAAAGAACAGTGATTTGATTTGACCAAATTTGAAGGTGTTCAGTTTTTTCAAGATCATACCAAAAAATACAATCCTTTGCCACATTTTTTTCTTGGATAAGTTTTTGTTTGATTATTTTTAAAATCGTTGTTTTCCCCGTTTGTCTGGCGCCATTTAAAATAAAAATTTTATTATTATCAATATTTTTCCAAATATTAGCTATTATTTTTCTTTTTATTATCATAATTTTTATTATACACATTAAATATATCTAATATTTTTATTGTATCGCATTAAAATAATGATGTCAAGAATATGTACAAAATGTGTCGTGGCAACATGATAATGTCCTAGTTGAGCAAAATAGAAATGTCCTACCTGT
>CAYHOD010000116.1:0-2082 GCA_964358215.1 uncultured Gammaproteobacteria bacterium
AGTTAATGGTAGCCGTACATTAAAAGTAATGGCTGATGTATTAGGTGGTTCTTCTCGTACTTTTCAGTTTTCACTTCGCCAAAAGGCTGATATGGAAGTATTAGATTCATCTTATAATGTTAATTGTGGTTCAACTTCAACTTTTCCCCTTGCACCAGCTACAGCTACTAGCATTACTACTGGCACAATAACTGTTCAAAAAGCAACAGATTCTGCCTCTAGTGATGTAACCCTTAATGCTAATGATGTGTCATTGGGTAAATTTACTTTTACTGCTTATGGCGAACCAATTAAAGTAGAAACATTAAGAGCTAATTTTACTCACAGCGCAAATAATGCTACTTCTTTGCGTAATGGACGTATTATGGTAAATGGAGCACAAGTTGGTTCTACTTCTAATTTAGCAGAAGATTCTGCTAGTACTCCTTATACTCCTTACTCCACTAATTTTATTGTTACTCCGGGCACCCCAGTAACAGTAGAAATTAAAGCTGATGTATATGCTGCTTCTGGTACTGCTTTAGCTACCGATCAAACCGTTACTGCTCAGCTTTATATTGGCTCAGCCAATGCAACAAAACAAGTATCACTCGGTTCTATAGATGTTCCATCTTCTACAATATCGGCAAATAGTATAACAATAAGAACTGGTTCTATTTCTATGGCAAAAACTTCTAATTACACCGGTCAAACTGTTACTATTCCACAAACTGCTTATAAAATAGCCGAATTTAATTTAAGCGGTAGCACTTCAGAAGATGTCAATTTAGACACTATTACTGCTAATATAGCCGTTGCTGGTACTGGTACCATTGCTAATTTAAGTGATGTCTATTTAACAATAGATGGTACACAAACTCCTATTAAAGGTACAGTTACTGCGACTGGTAATTCTTGGTCAATTTCTAAAGCTTTATCTAAGAATGCTAATATTTCAGTAAAAATGTATGCGAATTTAAATGCAGGTTTAGTTAATGCTGACACTATTATTGCTACAGTTGCTGCTAGTGGTATGACTGCTAATTCATCTGTAGCTGCCACTACTGGCGCTATTGCAGGTCAAACTATTACAATTGGCGTAGGAACATTTACTGTGTCAGCATATACTGCTGAGGCTGCATTTAATCAAGCAATTACCAATGATTCAAAAATAGTAAATAGCGCTGCGTTTAAATTTGTGGCAGTTAATGATTCTTACACAATTACTGATATTGCATTGACTATCGCAGACGCCACTACTGTTTCTACTATTACCTTAATGGATGGAATAACTCCAATTGCTGGCGGATCAAAATCAGGAGCTACAACCATTACTTTTAGCGGATTAAATATTCCTGTTGCCTCTGGCACCACTGGTAAAGTTATTACTGTTCAATTAACACTTGGTGCAGTAGGTGTTGGCGCAGGGACAACAGGTGCTTCATTGTTAACAACCTTAACTTCTGCAACAGCAAGGAATAGTGGCAGTGTATCAGCCGCAGTAATTGAATCTCCAGTAACAAATCCAGCTGGCAATGATTTATATGTTTATAAAGCCATTCCAACTATTAAAAATCTAATCCTTCCAACTGCTACAGAACAAAATCCAATTGGCATATTAAGCACTGGAACTCAAACACTTTCTAAATTTAGCGTTACTGCCAGTACAGCGGGTATTATTGGTTGGAAAAAAATGATCTTTAATATTACTAAAACTGGTGGCGCTGCGGATGCTTCAGGACTTGATCCTGCTTTGTCAACATTCACTGTTTATGACAGTGAGAACAATCAAATTGCTGGTACAGCAACTATTGCTTCAACTGATGGCGATGCCGCTGGCACTGATACAGCAATAAATTGTGGCGAACTTGATCGAACTTGTACTGTTTCATTTGTCGCGACAAATGAACAAGAAATTAGCGGTTCCAAAACTTATGTTTTAAAAGCTACAGTTGCTGGAACACTTGCTACTGGTGATAATGTTAATACAAACATTGCTCAACCTTCAACTTATGTTGCTCCAGCCACATACGCTACAGTTGCCGCAACAACAGCCACATTTGTTTGGACTGATAAATCTCTTGTAAGTCATAGTGAAACCAC
>CAYHOD010000117.1:0-2078 GCA_964358215.1 uncultured Gammaproteobacteria bacterium
TTGTTTTATTGTTTCATCAATTCAATCGCTTTTTCTAATTGCGGATCTTTTTCTGTTTCATAATCTTTAGACGTCATTTCTAATTTAATGTCTGGTTCAATTCCTTTATTATTAATAATTCGACCAAGGGGGGTTAACCAATCAGCAATGGTTAATTTAAGCATTGATCCTCCTGATAAATTCTCAATTTTTTGCACACATCCTTTGCCAAAAGTTTTTTCTCCTAAAGCTATCGCTTTTTTATGATCTTGAAGCGCTCCAACAAGTATTTCTGAAGCAGAAGCTGAACCTTGATTTATTAAAACTATAGTTTGAAATTTATCTAATATTGGATCGTTTGTTGTTTTATATTCTTTTTCTTGCCCATCAAATTTTTCTTTTACCACCACTGTATCATGTGAAAGCCAATAATTTGCGATGTTAATCGCAGCATCTAAAAGTCCGCCTGGATTATTTCTTAAATCTAAAATTATTCCTTTTGGGTCTTTTGTTTTAGATAACATATCATCAATTGTTTGTTGAAATTCTTTCTCTACGTTTTCGTTAAACTGACGAATTTTTAAATAAATAATTTCTTGATTATTTTCTATTGGTTTCCATTCTGCGCTTTTCATGTGAATTTTAGCTCTAATAATTTCTATTTCTTTAAATTCTAAAGAGTCATTTCTTTTGATTGTTAAAATAACCTTAGTCCCGGTTGCGCCTCTAATTTTAGTAACCGCGTCTCCTAAAGTCATATCAATTGTATCCAAATTATCAATTTTATAAATTTGATCTCCGGCTTTTATTCCGGCTTTTTCCGCAGGAAAACCAGACAAAGGAGCAATAACTGTTATAATATTTTTTTTAATTCCTAATTCAGCTCCAATCCCCTCAAAATCACCTCGGAGATCTTGCTGAAATTCTTTGGTTTTTTCTGGATCTAAAAAAACCGAATAAGGATCTTCAAGACTGGCAACCATTCCCTTTAAACTTCCGTAAAATAATTGTTTATCTGAAATATCTTTTTTATTAAGATAGTCTTTTTTTATTGAATTCCAAACTTCCCAAAATAAATCAAAATCAACTCCCTCATCTTTTAAACTTTTTTCATCATTTTTAATGCCTAAAATTCCAAAAATAGCATTGCCGCCATTATTTAAATAGCTATCTGATTGTTTTTTTTCAAAATCAATGACGGCTTTTTTTTGACCAATAATTAAGCCTATTAAAAAACTAAAAATAAGTAAAACAAAAACTAAATAGACAAAATATTTTTTAAATTGTTTTTCTATCATAATTTTTTTAAGTTATTTTGAGTATAATTTATTTTTTACGAAAAGTAAAATACAATTTATGACAAAATTTTTGTTAAGCTACAAATCTGTACGATCGTTCAAAATTGTAGCTTAAATATTATAATTTTCTAAATTTAATTATTTTTCAAAAAGCTTTAAAATTTTATCTTTTTGAAAAATTTCTTCGACAATAAAAATAAAAACATAAGGAGTGAGATTATAATTATCTATTTCTTCAATTAGACCTTGAGGTAAAGGATACTTGCCTACAAAAACACTTTTTTGAAGAAGTTTAAATTCAAGCAAACAAAGTTCTCTGCGTAACCAATCTCGATATTTCCTCTTTTTTTCTGGAATATCAAAAATGACTATTCTAATTTTTTTATCACAAGGTTTTTTTAAAATAAAATAACGATCTTTAATAAAAGTTGTCAGTTTTTCCCCTTTATCTGTTAAAAAGTAAGATTTTTTATTGAAATCATAATCAATAAGTTTTTGTTTTTTTAAACGATAAAGATTCATTCTAATTGTATTTTTTTTCCATATTTCTTTTTGTGGATCAAGTCCAAAAATTTCTCGCCAAAATTTTGTTCCTATATAATTTGATGGTAAAAAAGCATCAAAAGTTGCATAACCAATTTCTTTTAAAGAAAACAAAATAAAACTTGCGGTATTCAAGCTAGAATTTAAAATTTTCTTTGTAAGATTTATTTTTTGGGATTCGTATTTTAATTCAAACATATGCCAATAATACTATAAAAATAAAAAATAACAAAGAGATACAAATCTGTACGATCGTTT
>CAYHOD010000118.1:0-2036 GCA_964358215.1 uncultured Gammaproteobacteria bacterium
ACCTTTTTATTGTATGCCGCAGGAGACAGAACCAAAGCCGGGCGTCTCCCCGCCTGCTCATGTCCAGCCTGGGGATTAAAGTCCAGCCATACGATATCACCGCGCTCCGGAACGTATCCCTTTGGATCTACCATATTTCATTACCTACAGGAAGCCCGGTATCAACCTCATTATGGATATTCTCTTTGGTAATCCCCGTCAGCAAGTGCTTGAGTGTTAGTTCCGGTTCCTCAACCGGTGTGACAACAAGCTTTCCCTCCGACTCAGAGATGTCAATAACCGACCCCTTGTGAAGCTTGATATCTGCGGCATATGTTTTTGGAATGCGAAGGGCAAGACTATTGCCCCACTGCTGAACCTTAATGTGCATAAATACCTCCAGTTTTGTGTCTACAAAGAGTATACCTTCGTGCCTGTATGGTGTCAAGCCCCTGATTCATCGTTGTCATATATTTACCTTGACTTAGTCTACTACTTAGTTTATTATTTGGTCATTATGATAAAGGTTAATGTCCACGAAGCCAAAACACATCTGTCTCATTATCTGGAAGAGGTGGCGCACGGGGAGACAATTCTCCTGTGCAAAAGAAATCACCCTGTTGCCGAGGTCCGTCCCATTGCAGCAAAGCCTTCGGCTCCCCGCCCCTTAGGACTGGCAAAACGTGTATTTAAGGTGCCAAAATCTTTTTTTGATGAACTGCCGGAAGAAACAGTTGCCCTGTTTCGCGGAGAGGCAGCTTGAACATCCTTCTGGACACCTGCACCTTCCTCTGGATAGCATCAGACAGTCCCGAACTCTCCAATAAGGCCAAGAATTTGTTTAAAGACCCGGACAACGAGGTCTATCTCAGCGTAGCATCGGCCTGGGAAATTATAGTCAAACACAACCTCGGCAAATTGCCTTTACCTGAGCCGCCGCACAAATTCATCTATAAATGGCGCACACGACATCAGATTGCATCATTGTCTTTAGATGAAGCCGCGGTGTTGCAGCTTTCCCGCCTCCCGGAATACCACAAAGACCCTTTTGACCGAATACTGATATGTCAGGCAATAGCAAACAGTCTTGTAATCCTCACCCCAGACAATCACATTACACAATATCCTGTCAGAGCCGAGTGGTAAGAGGAACTTTTCTCCATGCACTCCTTTGGTAAAAACTCATTTGTTAACTCTGAGGGCTCTGTGATTGGAGAATCAGGGGTAGTTCAAAGAGGGATGGACAAAAACGGGATAGAAAGGGAGGAGAGCCAACGATACGGGGGTTGTCCCTCTGTTTGCTGAATTCTGTTTTATCTAAGATTGTCCTCAGCCGGTTGAAGATACCTTAATCTCTGATAAAGTTTATCTGTGGCTTGTTTCAATATCATGGAGGCGGAGGTAAAGATGAGAAAGCTCCTGTTAGCAGCCCTGTTTATAGTCTTTACAGTCATATCAGGCTGCGCATCTGCCGAAGAATGGGACCGCGAAGCCGTCCAGAACTGGCCCACACTGATAAAAACAAGCGGTGATGTGACTATCACCGCCACCTTCGCAAACCCAACACACATATGGGACCGTGGATTCCTTGTGTTTTATGTGCAGATGGATTCCAACACAGTAAACCTCGACGGCCTTGATTTTAAAAAAGACATAGTTCTGCGTGACGAAAATAATTGGACATACCTCCCAAAAGTGGTAAAGGAGCACGGCAGCGGTCTCCACAGGGAGGCAGTGCTGAAGTTCATAAGGTCGACCATTAAGGTAGATTATGTAGAGATTGTAGTCAGGAAGACAGAATTGACTGACGAGACAGTCTTTCGGTGGCTATCCATGAGGTCGGATATTGTGGGCAAAGGGCGTTATGAAAAGGCTGACAATGGCATCATTGAACCGTAGAGGACCGTGGGGTAGGTCAAAGAAGGAGCGGCTGAAAAGGGTTTGTAATGAAAGGGAAGCGGGTCAATAATCCGGGGGTTGTCCCTAAGTTTCCAAAGTTTCCCTAAGTTTCCAGTTTCCAGCCGTTCAAAAACCGCACCCATTTCAAAGGGCCTAAA
>CAYHOD010000119.1:0-1949 GCA_964358215.1 uncultured Gammaproteobacteria bacterium
AGATTGATTTTTTTGAACCATTAAAAAATAACAAAAAAGAAGAATGTGCCAAAAAAGTTAAACAGTGGGCGGATGTAATTAGCAAGAAATTTATTTTTTAATAAAAAATAAATAAATAGAATAGAAAATAAAATTAATTTATACAGCAAAAAGATCAATCGCTGTTGACTGATAAAATGCAAATGGAAACATTAGAAAATTTTTAGGACAAAAGGAAATTTTAAAATAAGTGAACTATGCTTTTAGTTTATAAATGACCTTTAATTAAAGTTTGTTAAATTCACCAAAATAGTATATAATTAGGTTATTATAATCACCAAAATATGAATATTATTAAAAGAACAATTCAAAAAAATATAGAAAATAGTTTGTTTAAGAATAAAATAGTCATTATTTACGGTCCAAGACAAGTAGGAAAAACCACATTGGTCAAAGAAATACTTAAAAAATTTTCTGAAAATTCAATATATTTTAATTGTGATGAGCCAGATATCAGAGAAGCTTTGACAGAAAAAACTTCCACAGAAATAAAAACGTTTATTGGAAATAAAAAATTAGTTGTTTTAGATGAAGCGCAAAGAATAAAAAATATCGGTTTAACATTGAAACTTATTGTTGATAATTTTCCGGAAATACAAGTAATTGCCACTGGATCGTCTTCATTTGAATTATCTAATAAAATATCTGAGCCACTCACGGGAAGAAAATATGAATTTATTTTATATCCTTTTTCCTTAAACGAATTAAAACAACTTTATAATAATATTGAAATCAAACGTTTAGTGGAAAGATTTATGATTTTTGGCATGTATCCAGAAATAGTTATTAAGGGAAATGAAAAAGAATTAAAAAGTTTGGCCCAAAGCTATGTTTATAAAGATATTTTGGAATTTCAAAATATTAAGAATCCCGAAATACTTCAAAAATTGTTACAGTCTTTAGCTTTACAGGTTGGCAATGAGGTTTCATATAATGAATTGGCCGGGCTTATTGGCATAGATAAAAATACGGTTTCAAATTACATTCAAATTTTAGAAAAAGCTTTTATTATTTATCGTCTTACTCCGTTTTCTAAAAATATTCGAAATGAATTAAAAAAATTAAGAAAAATTTATTTTTACGACAATGGGATTAGAAACGCTTTGATTAATAATCTTAATCCAATTTCTTTGCGTTCGGATGTTGGAAATTTATGGGAGAATTTTTTAACAACAGAAATAATAAAAAAGAACGCAAATAATGAAAAAGATAATAAATTTTATTTTTGGAGAACAACTGGCGGGCAAGAAATAGATTTAATTGAAGAATTAGAAGGGAAAATTAAGGCTTATGAATTTAAATGGAAAAAAGAATCTTTTAAATTTCCTAAAATTTTTTTAGAAAATTATCCAAATACTGAATTTAAATTAATTAATAAAGAAAATTTCGCAGATTTTTTATAGAAAAATAAAAAATAATTTATGCAAAAGGATCAATCGCCATTGGCTGATAGAATGAGGCCGGAAACATTGGAAAATTTTTTAGGACAAGAAAAAATTTTGAAATAAAATGAGTTATATTTTTAGTTAAAAAATGGTTTTTAGTTAAAAAAGTTTGTCGAATGCACCAAAATAATATATCATTAGGTCATTGTAACCATCAAAATATGAAAAAAGATAACAAGCAAATTTCAATTTTTGAAGGCAAAAAAATTAGACGTCATTGGGATGCAAAACAAGAAAAATGGTATTTTTCAGTAATTGATATTATTGCTATTCTTATTGAACAAATTGATTTTAAAAAATCTCAAAGTTATTGGACTACTCTTAAAAATCGTCTTAAAAAAGAGGGGAATGAGTCTGTCACAAAATGTGACAAACTGAAATTACAATCTGCTGACGGAAAATTTTATTTTACTGATGTTGCAGACGTAGAAACGTTATTGCGCTTAATTCAATCTGTGCCAAGCC
>CAYHOD010000120.1:0-1947 GCA_964358215.1 uncultured Gammaproteobacteria bacterium
TGAGGGACGAAGGCCGACACTAACTACGTAAAGGTTAGGATCGGCTGCAGCCAACTCCAAAAGAGCTTGAGCCAGACTTTGGCGCATGGACTTAATAGGTAGGGTTTGAGAGTTCATCTTTGGCTTGAAGGTATAAAGAAGCGGGTAGTTTTTTGACATCATGATAATGGTAATCGTTTTCCATGAAGGAAATACCCTTACCCATGACAGTTTTGGCGATGATAGCAGCCGGATAAATAGTGGAGGCTTTGGCAATTTTTAGAGCCTTAATTAGGGCAAAGAGATCGTGGCCATTGACAGTCTGGACCGTCCAACCGAAATGAAGGTATTTACTGGCCAGTTCCCCCAGAGGCATGATAGTGGCGGTAGTGCCACCGATTTGTTGGCCATTATAGTCGACAACATTGATTAAATTACCCTGATGGTACTTATTGGCAAACATAATGGCTTCCCAAATTTGACCTTCATCGTGTTCACCGTCGGTGGTAAGGCACACGGTGTGGTGATCTTTATCGCCCAGAGCTAGCCCGGCAGCAAAAGAGAGACCTTGGCCTAAGGAACCGGAAGAATATTCAACTCCGGGTACAGAAATGGAGACATGGCCTTCGAGGCGGGAATCGATATCGGAAAAAGTGCTTAAATCCGAATACTTTATTTTATTCAGTTTGGTTAAAATAGCATAAAGAGTGGAACAAAGGTGGCCGGCAGAAAGAATAAAGTGGTCGCGGTCAAAGTTGAAAACGTCGGAAAAATACAAAGCTACCATGATTTCAACGCTGGAGAGAGAACCACCAATGTGGCCGGCTGCAGCAGTATTGATCATTTCCAGAACAGAGAGCCTGATTTCAGAAGCGGTGGTCGATAAGGGATGTTTTTTGTTAGCGAAGAAATTCATCTATACTAGTATAGGGTATGGAAAAGTATCGTCAAAGTATCGCGGGTTTTGTCAGAAGAAAAGTTGAGGATGAAGGGATAGTAGAAGAGCTTTGCAACGATGTCCTAATGGCAGCATACAGAGCCCGAAAGAATTTTAGAGGAGAAGCAGCCGAATTTAGCTGGATTTGCGGAATTGCCAAACATAAAATTGTTGATTATTACCGGAAAAGGCGGATAAAAACAGTTTTGTTTTCAGTCAGTCCTCTGTTTGAAGAAATTGCCGATAGTGCCTTGTTACCGGAAAGAGATGTGCTGAAAGAAGAACTTAAAAGTGAAATACGAAAAACTTTTAGGGAGCTAGGGGCGGGATATGGCAAAATTCTCCGACTAAAGTATTTGGAGGGTTATAAAACCAAAACTATTGCCCGGATTTTAAAAACAACAGTAAAAGCAATAGAATCCCGCCTGCGGCGGGCAAAAATTCAATTTCGAAACATTTGGAGTTATGATAAAAAAGCGGTTGTGGAAAATATTAAAGTTGGGGGGATTAATCGGGATCAGACAGGGATATAAACTGGGCAGAAATTGGTATCAGGTTTATTATCAACCGGCATTGGTGATTCGGGAATTATGGGAAACAAGGGACAAATCACAGATATTTTTGATTGTAGTAACGGCTTTAGCTCCCCTATTTCTATATGTGATAGCCAGGGTGATTTATGATCTTTGGAAATATCGAAGCATAATTTTAATAACCGGCAGCGGCTTGAGTCTGGCGCTAGTTTTGGAGACGATAATTTTAGGGTATTTGTTTTTTTGGGTGGTGAGGGTTTGGCGGGAGGATAGAAATGGAAATAGCTAGATACTGGCGTTTGAAGCGGCAAATGTTGGGACTAATCGGTGAAGAATGTCCCCATTGTGAAGTAAAAATCTTTCCGCCAAGAGATATTTGTCCCCGGTGCGGCGGGGGAACATTAAAAAATAATTTAGATGTTAGAATGGGAAACCAGGGGGTTTTAGTTGTTAATGATACTGTTGAGAGAAGAGTGGTGAGTTAAATATAAAATATGA
>CAYHOD010000121.1:0-1906 GCA_964358215.1 uncultured Gammaproteobacteria bacterium
GGGATAAAAATGACAATTATTGCAATAATTTCCGTGGCAGTAGTTGCAATTGTTTTTGCCGCGGAAATTATTTTGGACTTTTTCCCAGGATTAATATGATCCTGAAAAAGTCTATGTGCCAGAGGGAATATGAAGAATACCAGTCTTCCGCCCTCTGGTTTTTAGTTTTTCGCGCGTTTGTTTTTTTGTGTTATACTAAATCAGCTTGTAGCTTCTTAGCTTGTAGCTTCTTAGCTTGTAGGAAAATTAAGATTAAAGATTTTTAAATTTTTATTACTGATTACGAGTTACGAGTTACCCAAAAAATTATTTAAAAATAAAAATTACAAAATTTTTCTTAAAATTTTGCATATTTTATGTTCTACAAACTCATTACTTTTGGATGTCAAATGAATATTTCGGATTCTGAACGAATCGCGACCATTTTAAAAAAAATGAAATATCAACCTATTTTAGATGAAAATAAGGCGGATTTAATATTAGTTAACGCTTGCTCCGTTAGACAAAAAGCGATTGATAGAATTTTCGGCCAAATGAAAAATTGGCAAAAATTAAAAAAGAAAAATCCTCGTTTAATTATCGCCTTGACCGGCTGTATTGTAAAAAAAGATAAGAAAAAATTTGAAAATAAAATTGATTTAATTTTTGACATAAAAGAATTGCCAAAATTAAAAACAAAAATTAAAAATCTCATAAAAGATAATATTAAGATTCCTCGCTGCGTTCAAAATGACAATATTGATTATTTTCACATTAAACCGGAATATTCTAGTAAAAATGTGGCTTATGCGCCAATTATGACTGGATGTAATAATTTTTGTTCGTATTGCGTTGTTCCATACACTCGCGGACGAGAAATTTCGCGGCCTTTTGAAGAAATTTTAAAAGAAATAAAAAATATAATTAAAAAAGGATATAAAGAAATTTGTCTTTTAGGACAAAATGTAAATAGCTATTGTTCAAATGTCAAATGTCAAATGTCTCTGCCTACGGCAGATCTGCCGAAGGCAGAAAAACCAAAACTTAAAATTAATTTCCCAAAACTTTTAAAATTAATAAGTAAAATGTCAGGCGATTTTCAAATTTCATTTTTTACTTCTCATCCAAAAGATATGTCGGATGAACTCATTAATGTGATGGCAAAATGCGAGAAAATAAAAAAAGAGCTTCATTTGCCAATTCAATCGGGCGACGACGAAATTCTTAAAAAAATGAATAGAAAATACACAGTAAAAGATTATTTAAAACTTGTTCAAAAAATTCGCAAAAAAATTCCAAATATTTTTCTTTCAACTGATATTATTATTGGTTTTCCGGGAGAAACAAAAAAACAATTTGAAAATACCGTTAAATTATGCGAAAAAATAAAATTTAATAAAGCTTATATTTCTCAATATTCCCCTCGCCCAGAAACTATTGCCTCAAAATTAAATGATGATGTTTCTAAACAAGAAAAAAAAATAAGATGGGAAATTTTAAATGAATTGATAAATGAAAAATAAGAATCAAGAATTAAGAATTAAGAATCATAAAAAAATCAAAACCACAATTCAAATCTAAAAACTATAAATTCAAATGACAAATTTTTTAAACGAAAAAGGACATTGATTAAACCAATGTCCTTTTTATTTTTCTTTTTTTAAATCCCTCTCTTATGAGGGATTATTTTTTAAATTTTCTTGCTTAGTCTTCTCCTTATTAGACTAAACAATCCTGTCCCCAGCAGCACAATCGTTGCTGGTTCAGGAATTACCGGTGGCGGCAGTGGTCCGCCGACATATTTTGGAATCCGAGCTGAATGCTGATTCCAAACCAGATCCGGCAAATCTGGTCCAGGAATATATCCACTAAGGGTTGCAGTCCCCTCGGTGGAATTATACAAATTTAACGGAACCTGGAACGAAAT
>CAYHOD010000122.1:0-1898 GCA_964358215.1 uncultured Gammaproteobacteria bacterium
TGACACAGTTAATTTATAATTGAGTCGACTTCGCTCGGAATGACACAGTTAATTTGATAATTAAGTCAGAAATTTGCCAAAGTTTTGTTAAATCTAAGCTATATAATATATTTTGACAAATACAAATTATCCGATAGTATGTATTTACAAATTAATTATTTTTTTATGGAAAGTAAGTATAAATTATTTGGAAAAGAAATTAGCGGAATTTTTACTATTCCATCTGGAATTGTTAGCACTGAAATTGAGGTGCTTGAAAAAATCGGAAATGAAATCCCGGAAGTCGGGATTTTAACAACGAAAAGTATTGGACCTGAACCGAGAAAAGGAAACAAAGAACCAATTCTTGCTCAATACGCGCCGTTTTCATTTATTAACGCTGTTGGTCTTACCAATCCAGGGGCAGACGAATTTGCTAAAAAACTGCAAAAAGCAAAAATTCCAGATAATAAATTTCTGTTAATTTCAATCTTTGGAAGTAATGAAAATGAATTTGAAGAAGCGGCTAAAAAATTATTTAATTACGCAGACGGTTTTGAATTAAATATTTCCTGCCCGCATTCCAATAAATATGGCCAAGTTGTCGGAGCAGATAACGAGCTTGTAGAAAAGATAACAAGAAAAGTATCTTCTTTAGGAAAACCAGTGTTTGTTAAAATTTCACCAAACCTTAATGTAGAAAAAGTTATTAAACACGCAATACGAGGAGGAACTAATGGAATTGTAGCTATAAATACGAAGGGACCGGAAATTTATTTACATGATAACTACCCAATTCTTTCAAATAAAGTAGGTGGCATATCAGGCAGAGCAATTTTAGAAACAGGATTAAGCTGCGTAAAGAAAATTCGCCAAATGACAAACTTGCCGATTATCGCTTGCGGTGGAATATCAATCGCTGAAGATATAAAAAGATACAAAGAAGCTGGCGCGAATTATTTTGGAATTGGTTCAGCGCTTGCCGGCCTTAAAACAAGTGAGATAAAAGAATATTTTTATGAATTATCAATGGACATTGAAAAAAATACAAATAATGTCGCAAAGTTTCTAAAAGAAAAAATAAATATGGATTACAAGAAATATAAGGTGAAAGAAAATAAGCAACTGGTTGATGATTTGTTTTCGCTGGAATTTGATACTGATATAAAAATAGAACCAGGTCAGTTTATTTTTCTTTGGCTGCCGGAAAAAGGAGAAAAACCGTTTTCTGTTTTTGACGATGAGCCAATGAGTTTATTAATACAAAAGAAAGGATATTTCACTAACGAATTATCAAAATTAAGCAAAGGAAATATCGTTTATATCAGGGGTCCTTATGGAAATTCACCAACAATTAATGGAAAAACATTACTAGTCGGAGGCGGAACAGGCATCGCAGCTCTTTATCTTTTTGTCAAAAGAAACAAAGAAACAGTGGCGTTGTTAGGCGCAAAAGATAAAAATCATTTATTTTACGAAAAATTTAAAAACGTATGTAAAGAAATATATTTATTTACTGAAAATGGAGAAATAGGTCAAAAAGGATTTGTGACCGAAAATTTAGGAAAGATAATAAAAAACATTCAACCTGAATATTGTATAAATTGCGGCCCAGAAATAATGATAAAAAATGCTATTCAAATAGAAAGTAAAAGTATATTTTTAGAAAAAATTTATTCTTCAATAGATTTTTTGACAAAATGCGGAGTTGGTTTGTGCGGAAGTTGCGCGACTTCGAAAGGTTATAGAAGTTGTGTTGACGGAACTTTTTTAAAATCTAATCAAATTTAGAAAAAGATTTCTGTTTAGAGGTCGGACTGTTTAGAGGTCGGACCTCCAAACACCAGAAATTTAACAGGGCAGGCAAATAAATAAAAGTAACTCGTAACTCGTAACTCGTAATCAGTAATTAAATTAAT
>CAYHOD010000123.1:0-1884 GCA_964358215.1 uncultured Gammaproteobacteria bacterium
CAAGGTGGGCAAGACCTGCCGATGCGCCGTTAAGAGCTACCCTTAAGGTCTTTGCAACATCTTCAGTGGATATCCCGTAGAGGGCCGCCCTTTCCCTGTCAACGACAAACCTGTATTTCTCCTGGTCTTCTTCCACATACCAGTCTGTATCTACAACTCCATCTGTCTTCTCAAATATACCCTTTATCTTTTTTGCGAGCCCCACCCTCTCCACTTCGTTCGGCCCGTAAATCTCCGCAACGAGGGTCGACAATACGGGCGGTCCCGGCGGGATCTCTGCAATCTTGATATTTGCCCTGAACTTTCTGCCTATCTCCTGGATAGGGACTCTGAGCCTCTTGGCAATAGCATGGCTCTGCTCCTTCCGTTCGTCTTTGCCAACCAGGTTCACCTGTATGTCTGCCACATTTCCGCCCTCCCTCAAGAAGTAGTGCCTGACAAGGCCGTTAAAGTTGTAAGGGGACGCGGCACCAACGTACGCCTGGAAATTGACAACCTCAGGGACTGTCCTCAGATAAACCCCTACCTCTGATGCAACACTCCTTGTCTCCTCAAGGGTAGTCCCCTCCGGCATATCTATGATGACCTGGAGCTCGCTCTTGTTGTCATAAGGCATCATCTTTACAGTGACCTTCTTGAAATAAACAAGGGACATGGCCCCCATAAGAAGGAGAACAACAAAGGCAAGAAACGGGTATCTGACTGCCCTCTTTTCAAGTAAGGGGGTCATTATCCGCCTGTAAAGAATGGTAAGGTAACCCTCCTTTTCGACCTCATGATGTGACTTCCCCCCCGCAGCCTCACTTTTCAGAAACCTGTAGGCGGCCCAGGGGGAGATGATAAACGCTATAAATAGTGATATGACCATTGCCACAGATGCCCCGATAGGTATCGGCCCCATGTATGGGCCCATAAGACCGGTTACAAACGCCAGAGGAAGTATGGCAACGATAACGGCAAAGGTGGCAAGCACTGTAGGGTTCCCGACCTCGTCAACCGCCTTTATCGCAGCATCCATTGGAGAGAGATTTGTAGAGACAAAATATCTGTGGATGTTTTCAACTACGACGATGGCGTCGTCAACCAGGATGCCTATGCAGAATATGAGGGCAAACAGGGTCACCCTGTTCAGTGTATATCCATAGAGGTAAAAAACGAGAATTGTCAGGGCCAGGGTAACAGGGATGGCAATGGCCACAACACCGGACGCCCTTAACCCGAGGAACAGGGCTATGAGAATTGTAACTGAGATGGTGGCGATCATGACATGCTTGAGGAGCTCGTCAGACTTCTCCTTTGCCGTCTCCCCGTAGTTCCTTGTCACAGTGACATTGACATCGTCAGGGATAAGTTTACCCTTCAGTGTCTCAACCCTTTTTATTACATCCTCTGTAATCCACGTTGCGTTTGCTCCCTTTCTCTTGGCAACAGATATGGTGACGGCAGGGGAATCTCCTACCCCCCCTTGCCCCCCCCTTGCCAAGGGGGGGATCGGGGGGGTGTATGCCGGACCGCTTCCAAAAGAGACATAATTGACCGCCTCCTCAGGGCCGTCGCTGACCGACGCTACATCCCTGAGATAAACCGGCCTCCCGCCGTGTACACTTATTACCAGCCCCTCCAGTTCCCTGGCTGACTTTACGAACTCCCCCGCCTCAATCAGATACTCCCTGTTCCCACTTTCAAACTTTCCAGCAGGGATAGTTACATTTGCCTTGCCTATTGCTCCCATTATCTGAAGAGGGGATACCTTGAATCCTGCCATCCTGGAATAGTCCAGGGCGACCTTGAACTGCCTCCTCTCGCCGCCAATTAGTGTTACCTCGGAGACCTCGGACCCCTTCTTTACCTCATCTGCAATATCTGACGCAATCCTGCGCAGTT
>CAYHOD010000124.1:0-1856 GCA_964358215.1 uncultured Gammaproteobacteria bacterium
ATCAGTATTCGTCGCATCGCCTCCGCAGCGGCTGCAAAGAAGTACTTCCGACTGTGCCACTTTTGTGCGACTGGCGAATCGACCAGCCGAATGTACGCCTCATGCACGAGCGCGGTCGCTTGCAGCGTTTGCCCCGCCGATTCCTGCGCGAGTTTGGCGTGAGCCAATTGACGCAATTGGTCGTAGATCAACGGCAACAACTCATCCGCCGCGTGGGATTCTCCCCGCTGAATCGCGCTCAACAGAAGTGAAACTTCGGACGACATGCGGGCAGCCTACCGTTCTCGCTACGGGCGGAGCAAGGTTAACGTAGGACGGACGCCTCGTCGGGTGTGCATCTGGAATCTGGGTGGAGAATTGGGATGATAAAGGCGCCGAGCCAGATTGGTGGAATGGAACGCCAGGCTCGGGCAGACCCGAGAGACAAGGAGGGCCATCATGGAGGCGACAGAATTGACGGCGGAACAGGAGGCGGAGGCGCTGCGAATTGCGGACATCGTGGCGGCGGGAGCGCGGGCCGAGGCGTTAAAGATTGGACGGTTGTTGGTGTCGCGGAAGGGGGCCGCATTGTTCGGGGAGACGGAGTTTCGGGTGCGGGACGCGGTCCATCGGATTGGCACCCGGGCCTTGGAGACCGCTCTCGACGAGCGGAAAAAAGGGGGTATCGCGGGTCGAGTTGCGTCTGTCCCGAGTGTGGCGGGGACGCGCAATTCAAGGCCTACACGTCGAAAACAGTGACGTCGTTGCTGGGACCGCTGGAGTATTCGCGGGCGTACTATCACTGTGACCACTGTCATCACGGCTGGCATCCGACCGACGCGGAATGGGAACTGACGCAGGGGACCACGCGCGGGGCGCAGGAGGTGATCTCGCTGGCGGGAGTGGAGGACGCCTTCGCCGTCTCGGCGGAGCGGGTGTTGGAACGGCTGAGCGGGTTGACCGTATCGAGTTCGACGGTGCAGCGGATCACGGAGGCGGTGGGGACGGACGTGGCGGAGCGTCGTGTCCGTGGTGAACCGATCGCGCCCGCCACCGCTTGGGACTGGGAGACCGATGCCCAGGGCCGGCGTGTGGCGTATGTGTCGTTGGACGCCACCGGAGTGCTGCAACAAGGGCTGCACGCCGAACGCGCCGAGGGTCGGATGGCCTGGGTGGCGAGTGTGTTCAACCCCGTGCCGCGCGATGTCCCGGCCAAGCGTCGCTTGCGGCGATCACGGTATGTGTCCGGACTGATGTCACTGGATGAGATCGGCCGCCAGTTGCGCCACGAAAGCCGGCAGGTCGGTGTGGACCAAGCCGAGGTGGTCATTGGCCTGACCGATGGTGGTGGCGGTTTGGAAGACTGTCTGCTCGCCACCGTGTTCTCCGGTCTGACCTGCCAGATCGTGACGATTCTGGATTTCTATCACTGCGCCGAGCACGTCTCCGAGTTCATCGCCCAGTGGGCCGATCCGGCTCAGGCTCCGACGGCAGGCGAACACTGGCGGCATCGCCTGAAGCACGCCGGCGGTGCCGCCGTCCTCGCCGACTTGGAGGCTCTGGATCTGACGGATCGCGCCGCCGCCGTTCGCGAGACGCACCGCCAACTGTGTGGCTACCTGCGGCACAATCGGCACCGGACCGATTATCCGAACTACTTGGCCCACGGCTGGGAAATTGGTTCGGGAGAGATCGAGTCGGCCTGCAAAACGATCGTCGGCCATCGCCTAAAAGGCCCCGGCATGCGCTGGCGCGAACGCGGCACCACCGCGCTCTGCCAACTCCGCGCCCTTTTCAAAAGTGAACGACAACTCTGGGACCACTACTGGCATCCCGTCAACTCCGCCTGATTCCACCCAGAAAGGAGATGCACACCC
>CAYHOD010000125.1:0-1845 GCA_964358215.1 uncultured Gammaproteobacteria bacterium
TTTATTTTTTAATTTATTTTTTATGTTAATGATTCGTTTATCACGCGTGGGCAAATATTGCGAGTAGGCCATGATAATGGAACAGAATTTGATAAAAAGTTTAATAAAAATTTAACTGAATGGTTGATTGAATATAATTTTAGAAGACCGCACGAGTCTTTAAATTACAAAACACCATTAGAATTTTCAAAAGTGTTACCTATGTACTCACCTTGTACAATGTATTGACAAAATATTATAAATGTGATACCCTATAAAATATAATGTTATTTTAAATTTATTTTTTAATTTTTATTTTATGACTCTTTTTAAAGAATTACAAAAAGGAGAATTAGGGGGAGGAAAAAATAAAGATAGTAGCGATGTTCCAGCAGACCCTACTGAAGTAGAGCCTCAAGAAGAATGTTTTCTAACCATAGAACAAATTTCGCCAGAAGAAGAATTAGAAAATCTTTTAAATAAAGTAGACGAGAAAAGTATACAACAAGAAAGTTTAGAAAAATTCAAAAAGTTAATAATACAATATAAAAAATTATTAAATGACTTACAAAAAATAGAACGAGAAAAAGAAAAAGCAATAAAGGAAATTCAAGAAAACAGCCCTTATTTTGAATTGTATACACACTTAGACCATAATACTTTTTCATCTTTAAAAGATGAAGGAATTATAACATCAGAAAAAGAGGATTCATTAAATACAACACATCAACTTATTCAAAAAGCAGAAAATAAATTAAAAGAAAAAAAAGGAACAGAAAAAATAAAAAATCAAATTGAAGCAAGACTTAAAGAAGTGCGGAGAAGTTTTAAAGAAGCAAAAGAGGAAGTTGAAGAAATAATAAGACAAAAAATAAGAACTTGGATAATAAAAGAAAAGCCAGAAGAAATTGAAAAAATAAATAAAGAATTTGATGAACCAATAAAAGATTTAGAAAATCAAATTTTAGAAATTAAAGAAAATTCAGTTTATACAGCTGGTTTAGAATTAGAAAAACAAGAAAATCAAGAAAAAGAGAATAAATTTATTAATGGTATCAAAAATCGTATTAATCCATATTTTGATGCATGTAATGGTGCAATGGAAGAAATATTCAAATTAATAGTATTTAATAATTTATTAAGAAGAGAAGGAGGAATAACAAATGTTGAAGATTTTAAAAAAAAGCTTATTCAAGAATCAGAAGAAAAAAAAGAACAATATAGAAAATATAAAAAAGAAGAATCTACTCAAAAAGAAAAATCATTCTTAGAAGAAATTCATAAATTAGTTATTGATATTGCTATCAACAATAAAGAACAAATCACAAATTCTATAGACATTGTGCTATATACAAAAGGATGGTACTGTGACAGTACAAATCTTTTTAGAGAAAATGATATAAAAATAAGAGCTTTTTTACAAAGAGAAGAAGCTTTTTTAAAAAAAGCATCAACAGATTTTTGTACAGTAGAACTTAATAAAGCTCAAGATAGACTTAAGAAATATACAGAAATGATTAGAATAAATAAAATTCTCGGAATAATTGTTGGACATAAATGGGTAGATAAGAAAAATGGAATAAAAAATCCACTTTGGGAAATTGCCGAAAACGCCAAACAAGCCAAAATAGAAGAAACTGAATATTATAAAAAACAACAATCAAAAAGAAAGTAAAAGAAAGAGCAGGGAATTTTTAAAAAAATTAAAAATAAAAATCATCCATTAAGGATGATTTTTATTTTTATTTCAATTATTATGAAATTTTTATTTCTGTATTATTCCGCGCGATTTAATAATCTTTTAATTTTGTCATCAATCAAATTTTGAATAATATTGTATCTTGCAAGTTCTTTTTCTGTCATACA
>CAYHOD010000126.1:0-1788 GCA_964358215.1 uncultured Gammaproteobacteria bacterium
TCGGCTAATTTTGATTCTGTTTCAATAAGAAAAACGGCGCAAAAATTAGGATTGCGTTCTGAGTCTTCAATGCGTTTTGAAAAATCTCTTGATCCAAATTTATGCGAAAGGGCAATGATAAAAATCATAGAATTAATAAAAGAATTTTGTCCGCAGGCTAAAATTGTTAGTGAATTGCAAGATGAAAAAAAATATTCTTTAAACCAAGGACCAATTGAACTGGACTTAGAATGGACAAGTAAAAGAATTGGCAAAAAAATTGAAGAGAAAAAAATTATAGAAATTTTAGAAAATTTGGGATTTGAGATTAAAAAAAATAATAATGTTTTAAATGTCACAATTCCAACTTGGCGAGCAACAAAAGACATTTCTATTCCGGAAGATTTAGTTGAAGAAATAATAAGAATTTATGGTTATGAAAATTTAGATTCTCAAATGCCAAAAATCACAATGCAATCGCCAGAAAAGAATGAAGAACGTTTGTTAGAAAGAAAAATAAAAAATATTTTATCAACTGGCGCAAAATTAACCGAGGTTTATAATTATTCTTTCATAAGCGAAGATCAGCTTGCGAAATTTCCTGTTGATGAAAATAACACAGATGGCAAACTTTCTTTGGCAATAAAATTAGCAAATTCTTTATCTGAAGATTTTACAATACTTAGACCAAGTTTAATTTTAGGACTTTTGAAAAATATAAAAACTAACCAAGCCAAAGAAGAAAAAATAGCGCTTTATGAAATTGGAAGAATTTTTTTGAATAAACAAGGGGAGATAAATAAAAATAGTACAAAAAAAGAAACTTTATTTTTTCAAGAAAAAAATTTAGCCATAGCATTGGCAATGGGACAACTTAGTAATGACACTGAAAATTTATTCAGTCAAATCAAAAGCATAATAACGTATTTATTAAATTCGCTTGACATGGAAATTGTTTTTGAGCAAGCGCGAATTATTCCTATTTGGTTGAAAAATTCTGTTACAGCCGCAATTTATGTCAATAACAAAGAAATTGGTTATGTGTCAATTTTAAATAAAAATATTTTGAGCGATTTTGGAATAAAAAAACAAACAGCAATCGCTGAAATTGATTTCACAAAACTTAATGTTTTGGCGCAAAAACAGAAAACAAAACAGTTTATGGAATTGCCAAAATACCCGCAAATCACAAGAGATTTAGCGTTTGTATTAAACGAAAAAATATTATATAATGACATTAAGAAACAAATAATTAATTTTAGCGATTTAATCAAACAAGTTGAATTATTTGATATTTATCAGGGAGATAAACTCGGTTTTGGTAAAAAAAGTTTGGCGTTTCATATTATTTATCAGGCAGATAGAACTTTAACATCAGAAGAAATTGATGAAACACAGGAAAAGTTAATTAAATATTTAGAATATAAATTGGAAGCGAAAATCAGGGATTTCTAACTAACTAAACTTTAGTAAAAATTATTTGTCCCATGTTGTCATTTCGACTGGAGCGAGCCCCGAAGTTTATTCGGGACGAGCGAAATGGAGAAATCCCTCCATACTGTCATTTCGACCGAAGCGCAGCGAAGTGGAGAAATCCCTTGAATTTTAATTTAAGGGATCCCTCGACTCACTCGCTATGCTCGTTCGCTCGGGATGACACAGTTAATTTTAATTGTCTCGACTTCGCTCGGAATGACACGCGCTGTCATTTCGACTGTAATGGAGAAATCCCTCCATACTGTCATTTCGACTGGAGCGCAGCGAAGTGGAGAAATCCCTTGAATTTTAATTTAAGGGATCCCTCGACTC
>CAYHOD010000127.1:0-1780 GCA_964358215.1 uncultured Gammaproteobacteria bacterium
CCCGCAAAACAAAATGTCACATTTGATAATTGAATTTTTTTCCAACGATAACTTCTTTAATATATTTTTTGTTTTCCTGTGTCATCCCGAGTGAGCGAGCGTAGCGAGCGAGTCGACTCAATTATAAATTAACTGTGTCATTCCGAGCGAAGCCGAGGAATCCCTTAAATTAAAATTCAAGGGATTTCTCCATTCCGCTCGTTTCACTCGCTCCAGTCGAAATGACAGCATGGAGGGATTTCTCCATTTCGCTCGCTGTGCCTGTCCCGAGCGAAGTCGAGGAACTCGCTCCAGTCGAAATGACATCATGAGTTGAATAATTTTTTACTAAAGTTCAGTTATATTATAAAAAGGTCATTTTGTTTTGCGATGACTATATTTACGAATTACTTTTATTTATTTTTGCATTTTCCTTAATTCTTAATTCGTGATTCTTAATTCTTATTTATTATTCTAATCATTTCTTGTTTTTTTAGCAACCCCTCTTGAGCGCCGATTTTTCTAATTACAAATCCTGAATTAATTATTCCCCATTTTAAGGCTTGTTTAACATCTTTTTGATAAATAAATCCAGCTAAAAAAGCGGAAGCAAAACTATCGCCGGCGCCGGTAACATCAATTCTTGAACCAGATAAAGCGGGCATTTTCAAATATTCTTTTCCATTATATACGCACGCGCCATCGCGTCCTTGTGTAATAACAATTATTTCGGGTCCATAATTTTTTAAAATTTTTAAAAGCTCATTATTTTCTTCTATCTCTTTATTGATCGCTCCCTTAACCAAAAATTGCGCTTCTTTTTTATTTACAATTAAAATTGTTGTTAATTTAAAAATTTTTTCTAATTTTTTAAATCCTGTTTTTAATTGATATGTTCCCGGATTGAAAATTAATTTTATTTTTTTATTTTTAATTAGATCAATTATTTGTTGATGTAATTTTTGGTGATTTTCTCCAACAGAAGTTAAATAAATCCATTCTGTTTTATCTAATTTAGGCAAAAAATATTGTCGCTGTTGATGATAAGCTAAAACTGTTCGATCTGTTTTAAAATTAATAACAAAAGAACAATTTGTTTTAGAATTTTTCGCTTTTTTTATAAATTTTGTTTCTATTTTTTCTTTTTTAAATTTTTGATAAATTTTTTCTCCCATTTCATCATCTCCTAAAATTGAGCAAATTCCAATCTTTAGTCCTAATTTTTTTAAACTAATTGCCACATTGCCGGCATTCCCTCCCATTGATGTTTGAATTTTATTAATCGGAATTTTGCTTCCATAATCCAAACATAATAATTGATTTTTTTCTGTTTTTAATTTTAATAATTTTGCTTGTTGAATTTGAATAAAAGTATCAAAACAACAATCTCCAATTACAATAACATTAAACATAATAATATTTTTATTTAAAATAATTTTTATTTTTTTATTTCCATTCTTTTGTTTTCTTAAATTTTTTTCATATTTTCTGGTATAAATTTAAAATTAAAATTTTAGTTAAAAATTTTCAATAATTGTATACGGAACAACGATTATATTTTTAGCTAATAAATAAAGTTTTGTTGTTGTGGAAATAAAAATAGTTTTTCCTAAAAGAGCTTTTGATTTTTCAATGCTTTTAATTCCTTTTAAATCCCAGTCTGTTATTCTATAAGATAACTTTGTTTCTATTGGATAAAGTTTTCCGTCTTTTTCAATTAACAAATCAATTTCTTCTTTTTCTTTAGTTCTATAATACCAAATAGGCGCTTCTTGACCATGATTCCAATAACTTTTAATTA
>CAYHOD010000128.1:0-1766 GCA_964358215.1 uncultured Gammaproteobacteria bacterium
TTACCATTTTCTGTCATCGTTGTTGTAATTTCTATTGCTATTGCCTCTTGAACGAAAACCGCCATTATTTTCTTGAGGTCGAGCTTTATTAACAGTGATTCTTCTGCCATCAATTTCTTTGTTATTAAACATTTCAATTGCTTTTTCTGCTTCTTCTTCAGAAGACATTTCTACAAAACCAAATCCTCTTGAACGGCCAGATATTTTATCTATAATAATAATCGCTGATACAACTGTCCCTGCTTCTGAAAAAACCTCTTTTAATGTTTCATCAGTAGTATTATAAGACAATCCACCAACATATAATTTTTGTGTCATACTATTTATTGCGTAAAATATAAAATATAAAATATAAAAGTAAGCCCGACCTGTCTTATTTTGTCCTTCTGTCTAAAAAATTAATTAAAGAAAAGAAAAATAAACTTACATTAAGATAATAAATCTATTTTTTAAAAAGTCAATTATTTTTTAGTCAGTTATCCACAAAAAAAATTGATTTTTTTAAAATTTTAAGCAATAATAATATTGAAATAATTTCTAAGTGTTTCATTTAAATTTATTTAAAAATTAAAAATTAAAAATTTGCGCAAAATTTTTATAAAATTTTGCGATTTTGAAGGGGGGTGGAGAAATGTTAAAAATGAAAATTACAAAAACAAGCAAAATATTATTCAGTCTTTTTTTAATTGTATTTTGCGCCTCATTGGTTCTGCCAATGGCTATTAACATTCAATCAGCAAACGCAGTAGTAAACACAAATGATCTTCTTAGTGCTAATATGATAAATCAATCTGGCTTGCCTCAAGGAGACTTAAAAACTACAATCATGAAAATTATTAATGTTGTTTTAGGATTTTTAGGAGTTGTCGCTATTATTATTATAGTTATCGGCGGATTTAAATGGATGACTTGTGGCGGAAGCGAAGAAAAAACAACTGAAGCAAGAGAATTAATAATTGCCGGGATTATTGGTTTAGCTATTATTTTAGCCGCTTACGCAATCGCTAATTTTGTTATTTCACAATATCTTGGAGCAATGAATAATACTTAATTATAATATTAAATTATATGATGTTTAAAAAAGAAAAATTTAAAAAAATTATTTTTTTATTATTGTTTTTTTGTTTTCTAATAACTCCTTTAATAATAACCATTCCTAATGATAATAATCAATTAATTGCTGTAAAAGCGGCTAGCATAAACGCTAAAACTACTTTTGAAGATATTAAAGCTCAATTAAATACCGCAGCAGAGAATGTTGGACTTAATGTTCCTCAAACTAATTTAATGACAATAACAATGAATGTTGTTAAATTTGTTTTGTTATTTTTGGGAATTATCTCTATTATTATGATAATTGTTGGAGGATTAATGTGGATGACGAGTGGCGGAAGCGAAGAAAAAGCAAAAAAAGCAAGAGGAATTTTAGTAAACGCAATAATTGGCTTATTTATTGTTTTAGCGGCTTATGTGATTACATATTGGGTTGTTGATACATTGTCATCACAGGTATTAAAGGCTTAAAATAAAATTATAGTTTATTAAAAAAATATAAATTAATGTTAATAAAAACATTTCAAATAAAGATTGGAGTGTTTTTATTTTTTTAAAAAAAATGCTATACTAGCTTGTAGCTTCTTAGCTTGTAGCTTGTAGGAATATGAAATTTAGAAACAATAACTAAACTGCGCAAAAATTATTTATCTTATAATTGTCATTTCGACTGGAGCGAGTCCCGAAGTTTATTCGGGACGAGCGAAATGGAG
>CAYHOD010000129.1:0-1737 GCA_964358215.1 uncultured Gammaproteobacteria bacterium
AAGTGAACCCCTCGACTTCGCTCGGGACAGGCACAGCGAGCGAAATGGAGAAATCCCTCCATACTGTCATTTCGACCGAAGCGCAGCGAAGTGGAGAAATCCCTTGAATTTTAATTTAAGGGATCCCTCGACTCACTCGCTATGCTCGTTCGCTCGGGATGACACAGTTAATTTTATAATTGAGTCGACTCACTCGCTATGCTCGTTCGCTCGGGATGACACAGTTACATTGTTATTTTTCATTTTTTATTTTACATTTTGCATTTTACGTTTTTTGCAATTTGAAATTTGCAATTTGAAATTTCTTAAAATGTTTGATTAATTTTATCTGCGGCGAAATTTAATAAATTTTTTATTTCTGTTCCTCCTTTTAAAGTTTCATTAATTAAATCATTAAATATTTTTTTTACTAAATCGCCTCCGTTTCCGCGATACCAGCTTTGAGCGGTTAAAACTTGTTTGGCAAAAATACTTAAATCATAATCTTCTTCTTGTTTTTTAATTAAAGATCTTAAAGCAGTGGGTTTTTTATTTTTTTCTAAATATAATTTAGCTTGCTCTTCTTGTATGGCAAATAAAATAAAGTCCCAGGTTTCATTTGGATATTTAGTTTTTTTAGAAACTGTTTCTATCCAATAATTAGCATAATTTATTTCTGGATTTCCTTCAATTTGCAACATTGGAGCAATGGCAAAATTTAATTTTGGCGCTTGATTTTGAATAGAATAAAGATCATTTAAATAACCAAAATAAAAAGCTAATTTGCCCTGAATAAACGCATCAAAAGCTTCTGGCATTTGTTCGTTCCAAGTAAAAGTTTCTTTTGTCAAATTAGCAAAATCAGTGTAAAAAGTTAAAGCTTGTTCTCCAGGAACAATCCCTTCTTGATTTTTAGAAGCAAGATTAAAAGTTGCTCTATTATTTTCATCAATCACTTGCGTTCCATTTTGCATCATCAAAAGAGATAAAATATCCGTGGCATTAACAATATTTTTAGCAGTTCCCAAAGCAGCTCCGGCTTGAATAATATTTCCTTCTTTGTCTATGATGGTTGTTTTTGGAATCATTTCTATAAATTCAGACCAAGTTGTAGGCGGTAATGGAATGCGAGCGCTATTTAATATGTCTTTATTATAATATAGCGCTAAGGAATCAATTGATAAAGGCAAACCATAAACTTGCTCTCCCTTTACTGTGTCTTTATAAACAACATCAACAAATTTATCTTTTAAGGATTTTAAAGATGGCGTTGTTTTTGGCTGCATTATTATTTTTGGTTCTTTTTTAAAAGTACCGGTAATAGTTGTTTGTGGAAGAATTAATTCTTTTGGCATTGGTAAAATTTTATTTTTATATTTTCCAACCCATGTGTTATGAATAGAAAAAATGTCTGGCCCTCGATCTTCAGCCCAAGCGTTTAATAATGTTTCTTCATATTCTTCCAAACGTAATTCTTTATAATTAATAGTAATATTTGGATGAATGGCTTTATAATTATTAATAATATCAACAAAATCATCTTGGGAGTCTGTTTTATTATCTAAAACTCGCCAATAATTTATTTCAACCGGCTTCATTGCTTCTTGCGCTTCTTTAGATAAAAATTTGCATCCAAAACCGGTTGTTATTAAAAAAATTCCAATTAATCCTAATGTGATAATTTTAAATTTAGTTAAAGTGGCCATAAACTTTTTAAATATTTTTTAAGTTCTTGTTTAATTTCCGGATGTTGTAAAC
>CAYHOD010000130.1:0-1685 GCA_964358215.1 uncultured Gammaproteobacteria bacterium
CTTCGGGAGATCCCTGCCTGCCGAAGGCATGGTGCCGTAGGCAGAAAAATTAAAAATTATTTTTCTTGTTTTATTGTCTTATTGTCTTATTGCCCTACAGCTTTTAGATTTTGACCTATACTTTTAAATTTTGATTTTTATAGTTATTGCTATGTATTTTAGCATATGCTATTCTATATATGACTATATATTTTAGTAAATCATTATGCAAACAAAATACATTAAAAGAAATTTATTTGATAAAATCGCGAAGCACTTGGACAATAAGGAGATTACTTTAATTATTGGGCCTAGACAAGTTGGAAAAACAATACTTCTTAAACAGCTTCAAGAATATTTAACAAAAATTAAAAAGATTGATTTGAATTCAATCTTGTATTTTAATTTAGATATTATTAAAGACAGAGAGCTATTCCAAAGTCAAACCGAATTTATTGAATATATAAAACAAAAAAGCATTAAAAGAAAAATTTATATATTTATTGATGAAGCGCAAAAAGTAAAAGACGCTGGAACTTTTTTTAAAGGTGTTTATGATTCTGATTTAGCAATTAAATTAATTTTAACAGGATCATCAACCTTAGAAATAAAAGCAAAAATTCATGAATCTTTGGCTGGCAGAAAGCGAGTGTTTCATTTGTTGCCTTTTTCGTTTTTAGAAATTTTAAATTACAAAAATCCAAGTTTGCATAATTTAATTATTGAAAGAAAAAAAATATTTGATTTTGATAAAAAAGAAGTGTTAAAAATATTTTTTGATTATTGTGTTTTTGGCGGTTATCCGCAAGTAATATTAACTCAAGATAATGAAGAAAAAAAAGAATTTTTAAGAGAAATTTTTTCTAGTTATGTTGAAAAAGATATAATTGGTTTTTTAAAAATTGAAAATGAAGCTAATTTTAATAAATTAATAAAATTATTAGCTGCCCAAACTGGCAATTTAATTAATGTGGCTGAATTAAGCGCCGCAGTAAACACTGATAGATATACTATTGACAGATATTTATTAAATTTAGACAAAACTTTCATTACTTATAATTTAAAACCTTTTTATAGCAATATTAGGCAAGAAGTAGTCAAGGCCGCGAAAATTTATTTTATTGATAATGGAATTAGAAATTTCAGCTTGGAAAATTTAAACAAATTATTTATTAACAGAGAAGATAAAGGAGCATTATTAGAAAATATAATTTTAAAAGAACTGTTATTGTTAAAAGATACCAAAAATTTTAATTTAAAATTTTGGCGTTCTAAACAAAAAGCAGAAGTTGATTTTATTATAGAACAAGGATTAAACGTTTTTCCGATTGAAGTTAAATCAAATTTAACCAGCAATAAATTGGAAGCTGGTTTTTTAGGATTTGTTAATCGTTACAATCCTCAAAAAGCATTGGTTGTAAATTTGAATTATCAAGGAAAAAGGAAAATAAATAATACAGAAATATTTTTTATTCATCCTTATGAACTTGAAAATTATATTTAAAATAATGTTAAAAAAATATAAAAAATAAACAATTATATGGAATGGAAATTTATTCAATTAGCCACTTCCACAAAGAAACAAATTTTATTTTCTTTCCTTTAATTTTTTCCTCGCCCTCGTAATCATCGGTAATCACAAGAAGGTTTGAACATTTTAATTCGTTTGAAGCTTTAATTAAAGATTTAATTTCTCTTTGTTTTGT
>CAYHOD010000131.1:0-1650 GCA_964358215.1 uncultured Gammaproteobacteria bacterium
TTCCGAGCGAAGTCGAGGAATCCCTTAAACTACAATTTATAAATAAGACTTTAAAGTAAAGGGATTTCTCCATTCCGCTCACGGAGCCTGCCCCGAGCAAAGTCGAGGGGCTCGCTCCAGTCGAAATGACATCTTGGGCTGAATAATTTTTGCCAATAACCGTTAGTAAATAAATGTTTTATATATTTTATCAACTATATTAAATATATCAAATTTTAAGTGGTACCTTTCATTTTGCCATCAACCAGTAACCAGTAACCAGTAATTAAATATTTGCCTTTCCAAATTGTACTCGTTACTCGTGACTGGTTACTCATTACTTTTATCTATTTTTAATTTTTGCATTTTAAATTTATATTTTATTTGTCATTTGGATTTATTTTATTTTGTTTTTATATTTACATAATTTTTAAACTATATTTTTATGAATCTCAATGAATTAACAATTAAACAAGCGCATGAGGGATTGATGAAAAAAAATTTTTCTTGTGTTGAATTAACGCAGGCTTGTTTAAATCAAATAAAAAAAAATGATTCAAAAATACATTCTTTTGTTTTAATTACAGAAAAAGAGGCCTTGGAACAAGCAAAAAAAGTAGATGAAAAAATTGCCAAAAATGAAAAAATTAAAATTTTAGAAGGCATTCCCGCTGGAATAAAAGATTTGCTTTGCGCTAAAGAAATAAAAACAACCGCTTGTTCAAAAATTTTAGAAAATTTTATTCCGCCGTATGATTGTACTGTTGTTAAAAAACTTAAAGAAAATGGATTAGTAATATTGGGAAAGCAAAATTGCGATGAATTCGCTATGGGCTCTAGCACAGAAAATTCAGCTTTTGGACCAACATATAATCCATGGGATTTGGAACGAACTCCAGGCGGATCATCTGGCGGTTCAGCGGCTTCGGTCGCGGCAAATGAATCAATTTATTCTATTGGTACAGATACTGGCGGAAGTATCCGTCAACCAGCTGCTTTTTGCGGAACAGTGGGATTAAAACCAACCTATGGTAGAGTTAGTCGCTTTGGAATTATTGCCTATGTTTCATCATTTGAACAAGCTGGTCCGATTACTAAAACAGTTGAGGATGCGGCAATTGTATTAAATGCCATAGCTGGAAATGATAAATTAGATTCAACAACAAGCTCTTGTGGTGTTTCAAATTACGCTGCGAATTTAAACAAAGAAATAAAAGGAATAAAAATAGGATTACCTAAAGAATTTTTTGAACAAGGATTAGATCCAAAAATTAAAGAATCAATTTACAAAGCAATAAAAATATTTGAAAATTTAGGGGCGAAAATTGAAGAAATAAATTTACCAATGACCAAATATGCTATTGCCGTTTATTATATTATTGCCAAAGCCGAAGCAAGCGCAAATTTAGCAAGATACGATGGAATTAGATATGGCCAACAAATAAAATCCAATTTATTGTCTGATTTATATTTTAATACAAAAACAAATGGATTTGGGAATGAAGTTAAAAGAAGTATTATGATGGGAACTTACGCTTTATCAGCGGGTTATTACGACGCTTTTTATTTAAAAGCGACAAAAGCGCGAACTTTAATTAAGCAAGAATATGATAAGGCTTTTGAAAAATATGACGCGCTTATTGCTCCGGTTTCGCCTATTTTACCTTTTAA
>CAYHOD010000132.1:0-1645 GCA_964358215.1 uncultured Gammaproteobacteria bacterium
AGCGAAGTCGTGGATCCCTTAAATTAAAATTCAAGGGATTTCTCCATTCCGCTCGCGGAGCCTGTCCCGAACAAAGTCGAGGGGCTCGCTCCAGTCGAAATGACATCATGAGCTGAATAATTTTTTACTTTCGAAGAAATTTATTTGGGGTAGTTTTTCCTCTTACAATGGATCTGCCGTAGGCAGAGAACTTTGAGTTTTGTATTTGAAATTTTTTAAATAAGCGTCAATAAATCCGTCTATTTCGCCATTTAAAATTGCTTCAATATCATTTGTTTCATAATCAGTTCTATGATCTTTAACCATTTGATAAGGATGTAAAACATACGAACGAATTTGACCTCCCCATTCAATTGGCTTAAATTCGCCCTTTAAATCTTGTTGTTCTTTTTGTTTTTCAATCAAATATCGTTGATATAATTTTGTTTGTAAATATTTCATCGCCATTTCTTTGTTTTGTATTTGCGATCGTTCATTTTGACAACTAACACTAATTTTGGTCGGCAAATGAGTAACTCTTACTGCTGAATAAGTTGTATTTACACTTTGTCCGCCATGTCCGGAAGAACAAAATGTGTCAATTTTTAAATCATCCGGATTAATTTCAATTTCTTCTAATTTTTCTAATTCAGGCAAAACTTCAACCAAAGCAAAAGAGGTGTGTCGCATTTTTTCTGCGTCAAATGGAGAAATGCGAACCAAACGATGAATTCCGGCTTCCGATTTTAAAAATCCGTAAGCGTAATTTCCTTGAATTTCTAAAGTTATATTTTTTATTCCCGCCTCAGAACCTTTAGATTCTTCAATAATTTTTACTTGCCATTTTCTTTTTTCACAAAATTTTAAATACATTCGCAAAAGCATTTCTGTCCAATCTTGAGCATCAATGCCTCCGGCGCCAGCATGAATATTTATAATGGCATTATAAGAATCGTATTTTTTATCAAATAAAATAAAAAATTCAAAATATTCAAATTTTTTATTTAGAGAAAATAATTTTTTTTCTATTTCTTTTCTTAAAGAAATATCTTTTGCTTCTTTATCTAAACAAGAAATTTCTAATAAATCATTTGTTTCCTGAATTAATTTTTTCCAAATAGATAATTCTTCTTTTAAATTATTTAATGTTTTGCTTTTATTTTTTGCTTGTTCTTGATTTTGCCAAAAATTTGGTTGAATCATTTCATGCTCTAAAATTTTAATTTCTTTTTCTTTTTTAGCAAAACAAAGAAACCTTTCGGTTTTGGCAAGTTTTTTTTTTAACTCTTTAATTTTATTAATTAAATCTTGCATAATTTTTATACTTTTTCTTGGCTTTGCAATCAACTAACCTCGCCACAAAGCTGTGGGGAATTCCTTTGATTAAATCATTGGAATTTGATTGTCTCCCTTCGGCAGATCCCTGCCTGCCGAAGGCATGGTGCCGTAGGCAGAAAAATTATTTTTCTTGTTTTATTGTTTTAATGCTCCATTAGCCATTTCCACAAAGAAACAAATTTTATTTTCTTTCCTTTAATTTTCTCCTCGCCATCGTAATCATCGGTGATCACAAGAAGGTTTGAACATTTTAATTCGTTTGAAGCCTTAATCAAAGATTTAATTTCTCTTTGTTTTGTTTTTAAATCAGATAAATCCCAGCAAACTT
>CAYHOD010000133.1:0-1636 GCA_964358215.1 uncultured Gammaproteobacteria bacterium
AATAATGTTTTTTTAAAAAATTAGTTGCAATTTGAAAATTCCGGACACTACTGAGTTGAACTCCCATAGATTAAATTATGAGCATTTTATAAGCCATGCCTCACTATATTATTAAAATATTTTAATGTTAGAATGTTCTAATGTTAGAATGTTAAAATGTTTTTTATGCCTACAATTCAAGAATTATTAAAACAATTTCCAATTGAAAAAACTGAAACCTGCGAAGCCTTTGAAAAAGGGGTGAATGATTTTATTAAATTTAATATGGTTAACGAAGCTTCTGGTTTTTGGAAAAATTTAACGCTCGCAATAAATGGATTTCCAAAATTTAAAGAATCATATCCTTATTTATTTGAAAGATATCAAGATTTAATTTTAAAAACAAAATGGATTTCCTTGTTTAGACTTTCAGAAAAAGAAATCCTCGCGCTTTTTGAAGAAAGCTTTGTTTTAACTTTTAAATTGGAATTTTTTAATATTTGGGATAAAATTGAAATGAAATTAATCTCCATTCCATTTTGTGAAGACAGAGATGTTTTTAAAAAACAAATAAGAGAAGCGCTTTTGCGAAATAAAGAAAATTTTACTAGCCAAGCGATTATTTATGACGCTAAAAAATACAGGCCGACAATTGGCAATTGGCTTTTAATTTATAATAAAATTCTTGGCACTGAAATAATCCCGCGTCTTAAAATGGCTCAATTTTTTGTTTCAAATCCAAATATTAAAACATTAACCCCGGAAGAAAAAGAAAAAATGAGAACTTTAATGAATTTATATGAAAGATTAAAACTTTCTTCTTTGACATTAGAAGGATTTGAAGAAGATATTCCAGTTAATGAATCCGGAAGAGAAGGAGTAATTAAAAGAGGCGTTTTTTATCCTAAAAATGAGAAATTAATTCGTAATTTCAAAAAAACAATAAAAGATTTTGAAGAATCAAAAAAATTTCAAAAAGTTTTAGAACCATTAGAAAAAATTAAATTGCAAGAAAAACCCAAAGAAATCAAAACAGCCCAGCAATTAGCAAATACAAACCCCGTTGTTGAAAAAAAAGAAATTTCTACAAAAGAAAAAATTTTATCTGGTTATTTTAAAGGTCAATTAGAGCAAAAAGTTATTTATAATTTTGAAAGAGAAATTATAAATGAAACAAAAAAAGATCCGGAAAAAATTAAATTAATTTTTAAACAAGCCCTAAATGTTCCTGAAAGAGAAAAAGCAATTGCCGCTTTAAAACTTTTAGCTCAAATTAATGAACTTCCAGAATTAGTAAAAGATGAAAATATTGGTCAGGGATTTATTGTTTTTCTTTCCGATTTAGGCGAAAAAATAACAATCGAAGATCTTAAGCGATTGTCAAATTCTATTAAATACACAAATTTACTTTTACAATATATTTTAAAAAATAAATTAGGATTAAATGAAAATGATTCGGCAAAAATTGGCGTTCAATTTTCAAATATTTTAAGCGCTTTTAATAAGGATTTTAGAAAAATGGTTTATTTTAACGCGGACAAAGGAGAATTTAGATGGAGCTAAAAATTTGCAAAGCAAATTTTTAAAAGTAAAAACATAAGAAAAAAATTTTAAATGATTAAAACAGTTAAAACAGGAAAAAAATATGATCTTGAAG
>CAYHOD010000134.1:0-1598 GCA_964358215.1 uncultured Gammaproteobacteria bacterium
TTTGGCAAATTATAGTTACGAGTTACGGATTACGGATTACTCTTAGTTAATTGTCTGTTTTACATTTTTCTCTTTTCGTTTTACACTCTATTGTTAATTGTTGTTTGTTGTTTGTTGTTTATTGTTTGTTGTTTGTTATTGCACATCTTGATTTCCAAAAATTTCTCCTTTATATATCCAGACTTTTACTCCGATAACACCGTAAGTAGTATGCGCGTTTCCTTGAATATAGTCAATGTCAGCTCGTAAAGTATGAAGTGGGATTTTTCCGCTAACCATTTTTTCTGAACGGGCAATTGCAACGCCATTTAAACGCCCGCTTAATATTATCTTAATTCCTTTTGCTCTGGTTTTGTTTACTCGATTAATTGTTTGTTTCATTACTCGTCGAAAAGGAATTCTTTTTTCTAAATCAGTAATGATACTTTGAACAATTATATTTGCAGACAAAGAAGGTTCTTTTACTTCTAAAATGTTTATTTTTAAATTTTTTCTTTTATTTTTTAATATTTTTTCTTGCAATTGTTTTTTAATTTCTTCTATCCCTTCGCCTTTTCTTCCAATAATTAATCCTGGTTTAGACACATAAACAAGAATTTTAATTTCATCTCCGGATCGTTCAATTTCAATTTTATCTATTCCTGCTTTTTGCATTTTTTCATATAAATTTTTTTTAATTAAAATATCTTCTCGTAAATTTTCACGATAATTTTTTTTAGAAGAAAACCACCTCGATCCCCAAGTATATATTATTCCGATGCGAAAAATTTTTGGATTTATTTTATGTCCCATGATAAATTAGCTTGTAGCTTATTAGCTTGTAGCTTATTAGCTTGTAGCTTATTAGGAAATTAAATTTGAAATCATTTTATTTAACATTTTCATTATTTATAAATTTTTAATTCTAAATTTTGAATCAATTATAAATTTGATAGGTTTATATAATTTTATATATCATTTTATTTCCATATTTTCCTACAAGCTAAAAAGCTACCAGCTACAAGCTGACTATCCGCTTTTGCGTCTAAATATTTTTTTTGCAAATCCATGCTTGTCTTTAAATTTTGTTTTATCTTCTTTTATTTTAATAAACTGTTTTTTATCAACTTCGTTAGATTTATTTGCTGAAATTTCTGCTTCATTATTAGATTTAACAAGAGAAATTTCATCTTTCTTTTTTTCTTTTTGTTCTTTTTTGATTTCTTCTTTTGAATCAAGCGTTATTACAATATGACTAGTTCTTTTTTTAATTGCCGCGGCGCGACCAAAAGCGCGAGGCATCCAACGATCTAAAGTTGGCCCTTGATTAACGATTATTTCTTTAATATAAAGGTTTTCTTTTTTTAAATTAAAATTATGTTTAGCATTAGCAATGGCTGAATTTAGTAATTTTAAAACTGGACGACAAGCCTTTTTAAAAATAAATTTCAATTGATTTTCAGCTTCTTCAACATTCATTCCGCGAACTACATCTATAACTAATCGAACTTTTTTAGGAGAAATGCGAATATATTTTGCCTTAGCTATAATTTTTTTTTCTTTATTCATAATCCATTTTAAAATGTTACAATGTTATAATGTTATAATGTTATAATGTT
>CAYHOD010000135.1:0-1583 GCA_964358215.1 uncultured Gammaproteobacteria bacterium
CTCGGGATGACACAGTTAATTTTATAATTGTCTCGACTTCGCTCGGGATGACATAATTGCATTGTTATTTTTACCTTTATTATAGCTATTTTAAAAGTGTGTAAGTCCTGTGTAAATTAAAAATTGTCCATTTTTTATGACAAAACGAAAAAAAATATTTATCATCGCTATTGTTTTAATAAGTGTTTTTTGTGTTTTTTTAAATCAAGCCCAGGCAGCTGGGAATACTCGAGGTTGGGCTTGGTCTGAAAATATTGGTTGGATTAGTTTTAATTGTGATAATCAGGGAACTTGCGGCACAATAGATTATGGAGTAAATATTGATGAAGGTACTGGAGAATTTTCTGGTTGGGCTTGGTCTGAAAATGTTGGTTGGATTAATTTTAATAATCCTCCTCCCTATGAATTAACTAATTTTCCAGGGGAGCCTTTTCATTCAGCCACATTAGATGTAGATCAAACTTGCGACGGATTTGATAGATATGTTACTGGTTGGGCGCAAGTGTATAATACAGGAGGATGGATTAAAATGAGCAACGGAGTACTCTATGGAGTTAAAAGAGTTGACAAGACAGAAAATTTAACTGATTTAACTGGGTATGCTTGGTCAGAAGATTTTGGTTGGATTAGTTTTAATTGTAATAATGAAAGTTGCAGTGGCGCTCCTTATAAAGTAATTACTTTTACTCCTACTTATGCGCCAAGCGCTACTGATTTAAGCGTTTCTCAAGATAATTGCACTAATAACGGATTATATCCTCAAGTAAATTTAAGCTGGATATTTAAAGATTGTAATGATAGTGATCAACAAACAGCATATAAAATTCAAATTGATGATGAGAATCAATTTTTAAATCCTATAACAATAGAAAAAACGAAAGAAACACCAAATGAATTTTATTTTACCATTACAGAAGGAGATAACAGTCTTGAATATGGAATAACAGCAAAAAAAGATTATTATTGGCGAGTTATGGTTAAAGGCAATGATATTTGGTCAGGTTGGTCAGAAGTAAGCTCTTTTTCAACTCCAAGCCATCCTTATCCAGAAGCAATCCTTGAATGTTTAAAAGACGGAGAAGATTATAGGCCTTGTGAAAATTTAAATGTTAGCGCCGGAGAAAAAATTTATTTTAAAGGAAATGATATTCCAGAAATTTGCGGAGGATTGTCTAATTTACCACAAGAACTTCAAGATGTTTGTAAAAATATTTCTATTCAAGAAAGAACCTGGGGATTTGGAGTTTCGTGTTCTTCTCCTTCAAATTGTTTAACAGGAGAAGATTGTGTTGACAATATTTGTAGTAAAGTCATTCCTCCCGGCGATCCTAAAGAAAACACAATTAGCCGAATTTATTCAGCAGGACCGATTCCAGAGGAAAGTTTAAGTTTAAAAATTACAGATAGTTCTAATTATTCTTGCTCAGCCAGTGGAAGTTTTAAAAACAATAAAGTAAATTTTCCTTTACCAATCTGGAAAGAAGTAATTCCAAAAGATTAAAAATTAATTTTAATTTTTAATCTTTGATATTTAACTAAACTTTGGCAAAAAATTTATTCAGCCCATGTTGTCATTTCGACTG
>CAYHOD010000136.1:0-1530 GCA_964358215.1 uncultured Gammaproteobacteria bacterium
TCCGTATACAGCTAACCCACGAACCTTCTTGAAATTGGCCGGATGCTTCCAAGCCAAACGCGCAACAGCAACGCTTGGATCGGTGGCTGATGCAACCACCGTACGCCCAAGCAACACCACATTGGATGTATCGGCTTCGGTCAGCACCGTTGCCAGTTGGCCTTGCGACTCGGGTGACTTGAGATTGACTTCGTCGATCCCAGCCTCGAAGTGGTAGCTGCCGCTGCGCCAGGTCTGGTTGTGCCAGCGGCAATTGGTCAGGGTCAGGAGCTTCTTGTCGCTGTCGTACTGTGCGCAACTGTTATCAGCAAGTGACCAAGAATTGTCAGGCTGCCCTTCGAACTGGTCCAGAGCGATTTGAACAGCTGCCGACGAGTCGGATTTCATGTTGCCATCGCGCGGCATGTGCGGCACTGCGGAAATGACCAATCGATGTTTGCCGGCAAACACCAGACGGTTATTGTCATCAAACTTCCCACGGAGTTCGGTCGGAAAATCGTTGCTGGCCACCGTGCGACGGATCTCCACCGGGTCCTTACGGAAACCTGTAACCGTTCCGCTGAAGCAGATCTCGCTGGTATCGCCGGTAGCGCATTTTGCCGCCTTCAGTTGAGGAGTGGGAGGAATCAATCCAACAAAGAGTTGGAGGTCGTCGTAACCCCTCAGCAGTTTCCGATCGTTCACCACCTCCGATTCGGGAGTCGTCTTGGTTCCGATCTGTTTGGGGATGGCCAAATACAGCGCGCCAGTTTGGTTATTGTTCAGCCAAGTCAACGTGTGAGTGTTGGTAGAATCCTCTTCGTCAAATTCTGACTTGTCATCACCCGTTCCCAGATCCTTGAACTCAATCTGCGCAGGTACAAGCAGTTCGCCCGAAAACGGATCCTTGGGAAGCTGTTGGGTTCCCACAAATTTGAGCTTCTCGCCTTGCCAATCCTTGCCATTTGCAGTGGTCACGGCAACCGATACCACTTCGCCGCCCTGCAAGTTCAGCCCGAGCGGCATCAACGCGTAATCATTCGATTCACCCGAAAGAAGTTGCATCGTGGGTTTGGCGAGACGATAGCTGCCCATGTTACCCAAGCGCAATCCACCATCCACGTATCCAAGACCCCAGGTCCGACCCAACGCACGAACACCGGTCGTAAAGCCGTTACCACCGCTTTGGAACTTGCCAAAGCGCGTGATCAGAGAGCCCATCCACCAAGTTGAGCGCGGGAATTTGAACCAGCGACTCTTGATAAATGTGGCGCGTTTGACACCGATAGATGCCGAGGCTTCGGCGGCCAAGTTGTTGTTGCCGTTCTCCGACCAGATGTCGATGTAGAAGCCACCTTTGGCTTCAGCAGCAGCATGGACTTCGATCACGAAGGCACCATGGAATGCGCTGCCATTGTTGAAAATCGCAGCACATGCGGTGGCATCAGCCCTTCCCGAAAGCAATGTCAACTGGCCGTTCACGCCCAAATTGAGCTTGTTGAGCTGCATCCAGAACCCAGTACTTCCACGCAATGCACTCGAATCCTGGCC
>CAYHOD010000137.1:0-1529 GCA_964358215.1 uncultured Gammaproteobacteria bacterium
ACAATCGGCTGAAAAAAGAACTAAAACCAATTAACAATAAACTTCTTAAGCACGATAAACAATTCAGCAAAATTCACAAAGACCTCAAAACCATCATCAACTATTTTGACCACAATTCTTCTGACCACGAAACCCGCATCACCAAAATCGAAAAACATCTTGGTTTTTCCAAATTCTCCAGCATGTAAAAACTTTATATAACCTGCCCGCAAATACTGTCCGGCAGCTGCCGGACTGCAGGCGGGCGACGGAGCGTCTCTACATCTTTCATATTATTTACTCGTCAAAAAATCCAAATAATTATCCCTATTTATCTCTTTATACTCTGCGTTATCATACGTTTCTAGCCATAATTTAGGCGGTTTGGTTTTTTTATCCATCCATTTAAATTCAAACCCATACAGCTTTCCCCCATTTTCTTCAACTAAATCAATTTCCTTTTGATCATATGTCCGCCAAAAATACTGGTTTGTACTAAAACTTGTATATTCGTTTCTCTTTAATCTCTCAACCATCAAAAAATTCTCCCATAACTGGCCAACATCATTTCTATCCTCTATTTTATTAAAATTTGAAATCAACGCGTTTCGAATCCCAGTATCGAAAAAATAATATTTCGACATTTTATTAATTTCTTTTCTCAGGTTTCTCGAAAAACCAGTCAATGAAAAAATTACAAACGACTTCTCTAATAAATCCAAATATTTCATAACAGTTTTATAATCAATTCCTACACTAGCGGCAATTTCGACTGTCGATACTTCTGAGCCAACTTGTAAAGCTACCATTTTTAATATATTTAAAATTACTTTAGAGTTTTTTATTCCTTCAAATTCCAAAACATCCTTAAGTAAGTATGAATTGGCAATCTGTTTAACTGTTTCTTCTTTGTCCTGATATGAACCTTGATTTATTACTTCCGGAAAAGTTCCGTAAATCAAATATGATTCTAATGATTGTATCAATTCCGATCTAGATGACTTATTCCTCAATTCCTGTTGTGAAATCGCAAATAATTCCACCACGTTTTTTCTCCCTGTCAATGATTCAGCCGTTTTTGAAGCCAAATCAAATGATGAAGAGCCTGTGGCAATATAATATCTTTCTGGAAAATTATCTACCATTAATTTTAGTGCATTCCCGATATTCAAAATTTTTTGGGCTTCATCTATTACAACCAACTCATAATCAGCTACAAAATTTATTGTTGATGTCATTGTGCATTTAGATAGTTCGGCCGCTAATTGAATATCATCGCCTGACACAAACTTATACCTTAATTTAGTCTTCGACAAAAATCCTTTAATCAAAGTTGTTTTTCCTACTTGTCTCGAACCAAAAATAATTAATACTTTCCCTTTTTTAATCTCATTTTGAATATCAACTATTCTATTTATCATATTTTTATAATACACCAAAAATAAATATTTGTAAATGGAGGATTACATTCCTCCAATTTGTACAAATTAGAGGACCATTTTCTCTACAACCGTTCGACCCTTCACCTCTCACTCTCTAATCTACTATCT
>CAYHOD010000138.1:0-1522 GCA_964358215.1 uncultured Gammaproteobacteria bacterium
AACATTTTAATTCGTTTGAAGCTTTAATTAAAGATTTAATTTCTCTTTGTTTTGTGTCATAATTTTCAATATTATAACAAACCTGGATTAATTGTTTAATTTTTAAATCTTGCTTAACAACAAAATCAACTTCACGGCCATAAACATCTTCCCAATAATAAATTTCTGTTGCCTCATTAAAAGATTTTTTTCTTAAAAGTTCTATTGCAACGGCATTTTCATAAATATGGCCAATTTCTTGGGAAAACTTTGTAGAAATAGCATTTATTAAACCAGTGTCAATTGAATAAATTTTTCTAGGGGCGGTTAATCGTTCTTTAAATTTGTAAGAAAATTTTTTAACAGCAAAAATTAAATAGGTTTCTTCTATAAAAGAAAAATAATTTTGAACAGTATGAACGCTTTTTAAAGAAAAAATATTTTTGAGTTTATTAAAAGTGATTTTATTGGCAAAATTACAAATTAAATAATTAGCCACTTCTTTTAAAACGTTAATATATTTTACTTTATGTCTTAAAATAATATCTTTTGTTAAAATCGTTGAATAAAGAGCAACAAGATACCTTTTATAATTTTCGCCTTGAACAACTTCGGGGAATCCTCCAAAATGTAAATAATCGTTTAAATATTTTTTAATTAAAGCAATTTCTTTTGTGCTAAAAATTTTTTCAAAATACAAAAATTCATTAAAAATTAAATATTCTCGGAAAGAAAACGGAAAAAGCTCCAAAGAAAAATGCCTTCCAGTTAAATGAGTGGCTAATTCCGCGCTTAACAATTTGGCATTGCTTCCTGTAACTATTAAATTGATTTTTTGTCTTTTTAAACGATTTACAAATAATTCCCATTTAGAAATATTTTGAATTTCATCAAAAAAAATAAATTCTGGCTTTTTGTGTATTTCATATATTGTTTGCAGGATTAAATTTAAGTCTTGTGTTTCTAATGTTGAAAGCCGTTCATCGTCAAAATTCACATAAGCAAAGTTTTTATTTTTCAATAATTGAAAAGATAAAACCGACTTCCCGCTTCTTCTTGGGCCAATAATAATTTTAATTAAAGACGATTTTAGAAGATTTGTATAATTTTCCAAAACTTCTCTTTTAATAATTTTTTTATCTTCTAAAAAAGTTTCTAACTCTTCTCTTTGATCAATTAAAATTTGTTTAATTTCTTTTGTGTTCATAACCTTATTGCATAATTTTTATACTTTTTATGCATTATAACTGCATAAAATTAAACTGTCAATTATCAAGCTGTGGATAAGTTATTTATGGATAAGTCATATTTTAAAAATGTAAAAATTGTAAATTTTTATTTTCAAAAATTTTTAACTTTAAAATTTTATATCAAACATTAACAATAAACCACTAATAACCCCTAAGAAGCTAATAACCCCTAAGAAGCTACTTACACATCGCGTCTTTGAGTAATTTTCCTTGCCAAGCAAAAGCTTCGGAAGCTGTGATGCGGAGTTTTTTCATTAAGACGATTTCTTGCGTAACCAAACGCAATAAATGCA
>CAYHOD010000139.1:0-1511 GCA_964358215.1 uncultured Gammaproteobacteria bacterium
ATGAGTAATCATATCAATTAGAATGATTTGATTGTAACCATCAAGCTTATGATCGTCAAGCTGTAAGCGTATATCACGATTTTTCTGAGGGGATTTTTTTGTTGCCTTTAATTCATTCTTGTCATCGGAATAATATGAGCACTTAACCTCACAGGCTATTAGGTAATCGCAAGGCGGTGGCCAAATTATATCCCCCATCGAATCAACGAGCATGCAACCAAATAAAATATCAACATCACCATGCCTTTGATAACGACTTTTGTCGTATTGTAGAATTGCCCACCAAGCCCTAGATATATTCAGTCTTGACGTAAGTTCTTGAGCATGATTTTGCATGAACATTTTCGCTAGAATAGACTCGCGATTTTGGGCATCATCAATAGAGTATCTCATAGTTTTTTAAATTCAGGGTTGTTTGCTGTTGAATGCGCAGACAATGTCGGTGTTTGAGAAGGTTCCAAGCTTGAGATTTTCCAACCAGGGAAACCGCTTTTATTCACACGGGCTAATGAAATTTCGTTCTGTTGTTGATTCATTTTGACCTATCGTTATTTAATTTGGTAGTTTGAAATGTATTCATGTTTTGCCTCGAAAAAGATCAGGTTTGATTTTGTTTTGATGTGTTCTCTGGACTATGTGTGTCAATATCGTGAATGATGGCATTTCTCCATTTAGTCCACGAAAATTCCGATTTAGCTTGTTCTGTCAAATATTCCAAAGGCGCACCTAGTCTATGAGCCCAGCACAATAAGTCTAGCGAAAACTTCTCGTCAAAATTGCCAAATCGATTTTTTAGGATTCCGCGTATATATAAGAGTTTTGGGAAATCTGGATTTGATTTTTCAGAAATTCGATTTCGACAAATTCCAGAGATTTTGCTAAAGGCGTGTTGTGCTGACTCATAAGTCGGGCTATTTTCTTGGTAGATTATATATTGATCGACGGCAATTCTCATTGCGATTTTCACTTCTTCATGTGGATATTTATTGGCGATAGATTTTAGTTTAGCTAAGTCTCCTCTGCCTAATGGGAATTCTGGAATCAACTCTAGCCAGTAGTTGGAAAGATGTTCAGTTTCTTGATCAGAGTTATTCATTTCGACATCCATTAACTTAAGATTTCCTTGCCAAGGAAGACGATGAAACACGGGCTAATGGAATTGCGTTTTCTTGTTGATTCATTATTCACCTATCTATATGCCGCTAAAACATGATGATCAGAACTATTCATTTGTTTATTCCATGAGAATCAGAACAGGTTACAACGTAGATCAAATCATTTATATAGGTCATTGCTGTATTTTCTAAGATCAGAAATTAATAAGCCGCATTTTGAAACCGAGAAATTCTCAATATCTTTCTGCTGACCATCTTCTTTGCTGAATAGCAAGTCATCCGTATCTTCTGAAGTATTCGGGGGTTCTGATAGTAAAAATTGAATGTGCCTTGGAATCCCATTAACTAAGAATTTGGTGGTATTGTCTTGAACATCAAAATACAACTCAAATATGG